>CAZTYD010000025.1:0-8729 GCA_964618035.1 uncultured Candidatus Peribacteria bacterium | reverse complement strand
ATCGTCCGGAACATGGCTTGGTACTCATGGCGGAGGCCGGACAAAATTGCCTGGTAGACCGGCAGAATCGCCTCGGCATTATGGCCTGGCACATCGGCATCGCGCGCAACGAGCATCCGCAGAATTTCGTAATCCTGCTTCAGCGCCTCTCGCGATGTAGTCTCTTTCTGAGAAGGAGGAGCATTGGACAGTAGCAGTGCGGAAGTGATCCTGTCGACGCATGCCTTCTGCGTACGATTCCAGTGTTCCACTACGTCCTTCTCGGTACCCGGATCAATGATACCGGCCTTCTTCATCTGCTCGTATTCCTCGTACAGGGATGCATACAGTTCAAGTGATTTGCCCAGCGATTCCAACTCGCTCAATACTAAATGTTGAGCGCGAACTGCCTCTTTTTGCTGTGCTGACAGCTCGTGTCCGTCCACTTGAGCGATAATGCGAGCTGCTTCTTGGCGGCTCGCATCCGCATGGATGCCGTAAATATCCAGCACAGTGATGGGCTCATGTCTCCGCAGCTTGTCCATAAGGGCGTCCCTTCGCTTTTGCATTTCCGCATCATCCCATTTCTCCGAAGTTTTCATCGATGCATCGTACGATCCTATCACTTTGCGCACATGTTCACCTATCCCCAAGACGCGCTGCTCGGTGGCAGATTCCGATGTTTGTGAGGGGTGCTCCTGCATGTGTGAGGAGTCAATTAGAGTGACGGGCTCCCCGGAACAGCAAAGTAATCTGGAATCGCCGGCTTCACCGTCTCGATCGCATTGCCGATCGCCTCGGCGGCCTTCTCCGCTCCTCCCGCTGCCGCACCGGTGCCGTACAGATGGCTCATGCCGACGTACCCCATCAATTTCTCGACGCCTGCCGCCAGTCCGGCAGTTCCGCCAGCAAGGTACGCCGCACCGGCAGCTGCAGCCACCGTGAGCGCCGCCACGATCACCGCCGTTCGCACGGGGTGCTTTTTGACGGAGTTCCACACGCGCCGGAACAGGCCCGGCTTCTCTTGTTCCAACTTCCGCACCCCTTCGGTGTATCTCTGCTTCTTGCCCAGTTGCTCATCGATTTTCGGCAGCATGTCGGCCCAGCGATCAGTCTGTCCGTTCAGACCGGCTTCTTGCAGTTTCTTCGTCAGTTCTTCCTTCCCCTCCACGGATGTACGGTACTCGCGCAGCTTCTCTCGGTCGATATTGAGGCGAGAGAGCACAGACGTCATCTCCTTCTCGTCCCGCGGGAGCTCCAGTGTATTCGGGCCGTTGTGCGCGAGAGATTCATCCATGGATTACGAGCGGGAATTGGCAAGCAGGATTTCATGACGAATGAGCGTGATCGCTTCGAGCTGCTCAAGATCCTCCGCAGAATTTGCTGTGGAGAGAACGCTCTGCGCCAGCGCACTGAGGCCGCGCGCACCCATCGTGAAGTAGAGATCAGGGAGAATCTCGGGACTGATGCTCTCAAGATCAACCTGATCGTACTTTCCTTCGCGCACGTATTGCAGCAGGTTCTTCACCGAAGGATCGCGATCAAACGTTGCCATTTGGTACCGGAGAGCCAACTCATCGTTCGATTCGAACGCGTCGATCGTTTCGTCTTGAACTGAGGCAGTCTGAAGTTCGGCAGACAGTCCTTTGTAGAGTGCCTGTTCGTCGTGTGTCAGGAGGAGCGTTTGCATCGGCCTCATTCTACTCGCACCCCTTAATGGCGCAAATATTTCTGGACAACTGCCGCTCTCTTCGCATACTGACACCAATACGTTCTCTCCTCCTGGCAGCCGGACCGTCTGGATCATCCGTGATTCCGTCTTCCGGATGGTCCCGGGATGTTTGGCCACGGCGCAGGATGTGGGAGAACGGCCCCTTACGTATTCACCAATGCGCGTGCATGGGTGGTAAGGGGATTTTTTAGCGCAGAAACAGTCGGTGGATCGCCGACACTCCTCGCGCCTCGGGGTGAAATGTACCGGCGAGCACGTTCTTCTGTTGCACGAGCACAGGATCCCCCTCGTGCTCGGCAAGCACTTCCACGCCTGCGCCTACTCTCGTGATGATGGGCGCACGGATGAACGCGACGGGGACCGGATCATCAATCCCCTTCAGCGTCAGCTCCGTATCGAAACTCTGCACTTGCGATCCATAGGCGTTTCTCTCGATGTCGATATCGATCAGTCCCAGTGTCGGCGGGGCATTCTTTCCCGATGCCTGAGCCGCCAGGATGATCGCGCCGGCACAGGTGCCGAACACGGACAGTGAGCGATCTTCGACGCGTTGCTTGACCTCGTCGCCCACACCGGTCAGGCGGAGAAAGCGGCTGATCACCGTGCTCTCGCCGCCGGGGATGATGAGATGCGTGCATCGGCGCAGATCATCGACACCGCGCACGTTGCCGTGATCAACTTCGAGCGCCCGCAGCACCGCCGCATGCTCCGCAACATCGCCGTGAAACGCGAGGATTCCAAATCTCATAAAAAAATCCTACAAGCTACCAGCTACAACCTACAAGCTAACTCTCACCATCCCCTCCCCTGCATCTTCACCGTCAGCCGGTCGATCTCGATGCCGTCCATCGCCTTGGGCAGATCGGTGGAGATGTCCAAGAGCTTCTTCGGATCGTTATAGTGCACCACTGCCTGCACGATGGCCTCGGCGGTTCGCTTGGGGTCGGACGACTTGAAGATGCCCGAGCCGACGAACACGCCCTCCGCGCCCAGCTGCATGAGCAGCGCCGCATCGGCCGGCGTGGCCACGCCGCCTGCCACGAACGTGACGACCGGCAGCCGGTTCGCGTCGCGCACGGTCTTGACGATCTCCGGCGTCACGCGCTGCTGGTGCGCGTACACGGCGATGGCTGCGCTATCCATTTCGTGGAGATTCTCGATCTCGCGCTTGATCGCTTTCAGGTGGCGAACAGCTTCGATCACGTTGCCCGTGCCCGCCTCGCCCTTCGTGCGGATCATGGCGGCGCCCTCCTGAATGCGCCGCATCGCCTCGCCCAGATCGGTGGCGCCGCAGACGAACGGCACCGCGAACTGCGTCTTATCGACGTGGTCGAACGGATCGGCCGGCGTGAGCACTTCGGATTCGTCGATGAAGTCGATCTCGAGCGCCTCGAGGATGCGCGCTTCTCCCGTGTGGCCGATGCGCACCTTCGCCATCACGGGGATCGACACGGCTTCCTTGATCTCGCGGATGAGCTTCGGATCGCTCATGCGGGCCACGCCGCCGTCGCGGCGGATGTCCGAGGGCACGCGCTCGAGCGCCATCACGGCGCAGGCGCCCGCGGCTTCCGCGATGCGGGCTTGTTCCGCATCCACCACGTCCATGATCACTCCCCCCTTCAGCATGGAGGCCAAATCTTCGCCGAGTCTGTTCCGTCCGGTCGTCATGGGCGCGCATTGTACACGAGAACCGCTGTGCTCCTTCAATCCTTTTTGAGCAGATTCTCCACGCCCCGCCGCGTCATCTCCTCGGCATCCGCGAAGAAGCGCGACATGGTGTCGGCGTCGAACAGGTAGTTCTCCTCCGGCGCGGTGTTCACGTCGCGCAGCACGAGGAATCCCTGCATCACCCGGCCGTTGCTGCCGGTGGCGGTCGCCTGCTCGACGCTCGTGAAGTTGTTGATGATGAAGGAGCCGAAGCGGTCGCGCGTGACGAAGCGCAGCCCCGCCTCGTGCACCGCGCCGCCCTGCGTCTTGACCGGATCGAACCGGAAGAGCTCGGCGATCTCGACCGGCGGGTTGACCGATTCCACGAAGAACCTCTTGACGAAGCCGATGCGGCGGATCACGAGCTGTTCGTCGAAGAAGGCGAAGAACCGGGCGAAGACATCGAGCCACGGCGCGTCGTCGGCGACATCCGGCCCGTGCGGGTGCAGGTACGTGAACTCGGCGCGCATGTGCGAGACGCTGAGCGCGTGTCCCCTGCCCGACTGCATCTGCAGCACCGGCACGTCGGTGTACTGCGGTTCGTTCGGCACGGGCTGGATGCGCGGCGTCTGGTCGAACAGACTGCCGAGCGAGCTCTTGCGCAGATCGTCCCACAGGTCTTCGGGCTTCTGCAGCGGCTGAGCGAAGAAGAGCGACAGTTGCGTGTTGATGAGAAGGGGCGCGGGCATGCGGCAACTCTAACAGCGCGGCTCGTTTGACAATAGAGATTCGTGCACTACTCTACGCGCACTTTTCCCTCGTCTTCCCATGACAGATCGAGCCGCGCCGCCGGACACTTTGCCGGAGTACGACGACCTGAAGCTTGGTTCTTTGGATCCAAATCCCGTCCACGTGGCGGGTTTGCAATCGGCGGTACATCGGATGGCAGAGCGCATTGCCGCCGAACCGAGGCAGAGTATCGATCCGGCCGATATTCATGTGGATCCGCGAGAGCTGACGCTCGTCGAAGTTCAGCGCTGGAGTGATGCTGGATAATCTGCTGGGAATCAGTTCTTTATTTCCTCCCGGAGAGCGCCGTCGCTCGGCGCGGTGGATGACGATGGATCGACAACCGCGGGCCGAAGGCCCGCTCTTCTAGTATTCCTAATCTCCGCAGCAGTGAGCCGCCGCTCGCTGTCCGGGCCTATGACGGTCTCGGTGCATGAAACTGTTTCTCGTCCAGATCGCCGACCGCGGGCAGGTATGCCCGCTCCCCCCTGGGGTGTGTGTTTGCAGCGTATTGCTTTCGCTAACACAGTACCTTGCAATACCAAGTACCATGTACTACACTCTCCCTACTTCGCCATGAATCCACTCAATCGTGATGCGCGGCAGACACTCGAGAACACGCAGGCGCAGATGCGCAAAGGGATCTTGGAGTTCTGCACGCTCCTCATCATCCGCCAGCATGGACCCATCTACGCGCCGGATATTCTGGAGGAACTGAAGAAGATCGACCTGGTGGTGGTCGAGGGCACCATCTATCCCCTCCTCTCCCGCCTGCGCCGCGACGGTTTGCTGGAGTACGCGTGGCGCGAATCGAAGAACGGGCCGCCGCGGAAGTACTACTCGCTCACCGGCAAGGGCGGCGCCGTCGCGAACGATCTTATCGATCACTGGACATCCCTCTCCACCTCCATCGCTTCCCTTCTCAAATCCCATGCATAAGACCGTCAGCATCACCATCGGCGGGCTGCTCTTCCACGTCGAGGAGCAGGCGTACCGCCGGCTCGATTCCTACCTGCAGTCGGTGCGGGCGCACTTCGCGCGCATCGAGGACAGCGACGAGATCGTCGGCGACATCGAGTCGCGCATCGCGGAGCATTTCTCGGAGAAGCTCGGGAAGTCCAAGCAGGTCATCAACGCGAAGGATGTGGACGAGCTCATCGCCACGATGGGCACGGTGAAGGATTTCGAGGCGTTCGAATCCGCCGAAGCGGATCATCAGGCCGAGAAAGAGACGCGCTCGACGGAAGAGGAACAGTTCTCCGCCCGCGCTTCCCGCCGGCTGTACCGCGACCCGGACGATCAGGTCATCGCCGGCGTGGCATCCGGGCTGGCCAAGTACTTCGGCATCGATCCCGCCATCGTGCGCATCATCTTCGTGGTGCTGATCTTCGCGCACGGGCTGGGCGTGCTGGCGTACGTCATCCTGTGGATCGCGGTGCCCGCCGCCAAGACGCCGGGCCAGAAGCTCAGCATGCAGGGCGAGCCGGTGACGCTGCGCGGATTCGAGTCGCAGCTGCATCAGACCGTGCGCACGTTCGATCTCGCGAACTTCACCGAGATCTATGCCGGCGGCGCGGTGAAACTCCGCGTGCGTCATGGCAAGGAGCGGGAAGTGATCGCGCGCGGAAACCCGAAGGATCTGCAGCGGCTGGAGCTCCACGTGGAGGGCGATGCGCTCCGCATCGAGCGGCGCGGCATGGGGTGGATCACGTCGTTCCTGTACGGGTACGACGCCATGACGATCGATATCGTCCTGCCGGCATTGGACCGGTGCGAGATCGAGGGCGCGTCGCGCGCGACCATCGAAGGCTTCTCCTCCAAATCGCTGCGGCTCTCGTGCGAGGGCGCGTCGCGGCTGACGTTCGACGGTGACGCGCAGGAGGTGGATGCCAACGTGGAGGGAGCGTCGCAGCTGTCGATGCGGGGCAAGGGCCGCACGCTCACCCTGCGCGCGTCCGGCGCGTCGACTGCGCATGCCGCCGCGTTCGCGGCGAGGACCGTCGACGTGGAAATCGACGGCGCATGTTCGGCCTACGTAGCCGCCGAAGACGCGTTGAGCGGCCACGTGGGGGGAGCGAGCAGCCTGCAGTACGCCGGCACGCCGACCGTGACGGCGACGGCCGGCGGCGCGAGCAGCATCGGCGGCGCCGCCAAGAAGACCGCCTGGCCCGCGCACGACGATCGCCGGCGCGACCGCGGCGACCGCGGCGGCATCATCCGCGCGTTCACGAGCGTCGTCATGATCCCGTTCACGGTGCTGGCAACGGTGGTGCGCGCGCTGGCGCCGCTGGCGGCCTTCCTCATTGGCTTCGCCGTGATGCTCGTGTCCGTCGCCGGGCTGTTCGGATTGATCTTCTTCACCATCACCATGCTCATGAGCGGGGGCACCGCGTACGTCGACGCGTCGCTGCCGGACGTGCTGGGTTCCACGCTCTACGCGCTCTTCCTCGCCTGCGGGTTCGTGCTCGCGGCCGTGCCGCTCGGGCTGCTGCTGATTTTGGGTAAAACCATCGCGCTCCGCCGCAACGGCTTCACCGCGACCGGCGCGCTCGGCATGATCGGCCTGTGGCTCGTCGCCCTCATGACCGCCGCGGTGACGGCGACGGTGAACGCCGGCGAGATCGAAGCGCGAGTCGACGCGCTGATGCAGGAACATTCCGCGCAGGCGGAACGCACGTTTCCCCTGGGGGATTTCTCTCGCGTCTCGCTCGGCGGCGCCTTCGCGGTGAACGTGCGGCCCGGCAAGACGTTCTCGGTGGTCGCGCGCGGAGCGGAACGCGATGTGCAGCGCTTGGATCTGTCTGTCGCGGACGGCGCCCTGCAGGGCGACATGCGGCCGCGGACGGCGTTCTGCGTCGCGTGCGGTTTTGACCGCGTCATGCTCGACGTGACGATGCCGGCGCTCGACGAGCTGGAGCTGGCCGGCGCGAGCACTGCCACGATCACCGCCTTCGCGCAGGATGCGATGACGCTGAAGGCGCTCGGCGCCTCGCGCATCGAGGCGACGATCGATGTGAAGACGCTGGACATCGCGGCGGAAGGCGCCTCGCGCGTCCGCGTGAACGGGGAGGGAACGGACCTGCGTGCGACGCTCACCGGCGCGTCGCATATCGATGCCCAGGAGTTCGCGGCGCAGAACGCGTCGGTGCACGCGCAGGGCGCGAGCCGCGCCACGATCAACGCGTCGCGACGCATCGACGGCGATGCGGTCGGGAGTGCGTCCGTGCGGTACGTGGATCATCCATCGCTCGCGGCGGCCGTGCGGACGGAAGGCGCGAGCATCGCGCAACCGCTCGCTGGTTCAGCGCCACAGTGAGAGGAGGGCGGCAACCACGAGGAAGTTCGTCAGATCGTGGAACGTGACGATCCAGAAGAGCTTCTTGGGACCCCCGTCGAACGCGCGACGCATGAAATTGTGCACTGCGAAGAACCCGCCCCACACGACGAACGCGAGCAGCATGCCGCTCGGTACGTCGGTGACGCCCGCGATCTGCAGCAGGTAGTCGAGCAGGAGCACGAACACGACTGCCGCGACGACGGCGAACGTCATGGCCTTGCCGGCGTTCTCCTTCATCGCCTCCGGCGTGAGGCGCACGAGCCGCGCCCACTCCTGCCCGAACATACGTCGTGAGTACCACAGCGATCCGATAGACATGTTCGCGACGACTCCGAAGAAGATCGGCAGCCACTGGAACGCAGGGACGGGAAGATGCATGGGCGGGGGGAAGTTGCCGGCCAGTATACATGCACGGTGCTCGCTTGCAGTGCAGCGGCACAATCGGAATACACATCGGTCTACGGTTCCTGTAGTATTCGCACGCTCGGGGCGTAGCTCAGTTGGCTAGAGTGCCTGGTTTGGGACCAGGAGGCCGTGGGTTCGAGTCCCTCCGCCCCGACCATTCGGCTTTGTATCGGCAATTCGCGTTAGCGCCCGGTATAGTGTCACTCATTTTTCAGAAGCCGAATGGTCGAATTCTTTGATTGGGAGGAGGACCTCCCAACCCCTCCCTCTATTTCTTTGGGTGCATTCTACTGTGTTCCTTTGAGACAACACACATCCATCTCAATTGAATATCCGTATTCTTTTTCGGATACCAATGATTACCATAATCCATCCATAGCCGCATGAAGATAATCTTCTCCATCTTCGACACTTCTCCCACATGGGGATCCGCCAGATCGATATGATCCTTATCGATCTTCTCCACGACACTGAAGTGGCCGATGTAGCCGAACATCATCCATGATACGACGATCACAGTATCAGGCGTATTGGCGCGCATGATGCTTCCCCATTGAGCGGAGGATTTCTCGCTCACATGCAGACCGAGTTTTTGAAAGGTTTTCACCAGGCTTGCGTTCGTCATGCCCCCAGTTCTTCTGTAGCGCGAGAGCTTCGCGATGTCCTCGAACGCGTATGGCAAGCCGAAGTAGTTCGCGACCATTTGGATTGATGTAGGCCCGCAAGAGCAATCATCCTGCTGTTTTAGGGGCTGCAGCTTTGTCATGCCTGTAGTTTACATACCAAAGACGTGAATATGCACGACTTGCCATGGCAGGGGCAGTTCGCCCCTGCCATGAT
>CAZTYD010000024.1:7968-8961 GCA_964618035.1 uncultured Candidatus Peribacteria bacterium | reverse complement strand
CCAGATCAGCTACCGCATCGCGCTGCAGTTCACGGGGTTCGTGTTCCTGCTGATGGTCGTGAACGGATCCATCTTCCTGATCGCCGATGCGCGACGCGCGCAGCACGAGACGCGCGAGCAGCTCCAGCGCGTGATGCAGAACTTCCTCAGCCGCGCGCAGTTCGGCATCACCGGACTGCCCTCCTCGTTCCCCGTGAGCCTGCGCGAGCGCGTGCGCGTGCTCGACGCGCGCGGGCGGCCCATCTACAGCGGCAATCTCTTCTCGGAGATTCCCTTCAAGAGCACGAACGATCTCTCGGTCGCGACGGTGCAGAATGAGCGCTACGCGATCCTCACCGCATCGGTCATGCAGCAGAACGAGTTGACCGGCTACGTGCAGGTGGCGCAGCTGGACAGTTTCGAGCTCAGCCAGATGCCGGCGCGCGCGCTCAACTACCTGCTCGTGAGCGTGGCGATCTCGCTACTCACGTTCTCGGTGGGAATCTTCTTCGCGCGGCGGAGCCTGGAGCCCGCTTCGCAGGCGATGCAGCGACTGGAGCAGTTCACGCAGGATGCGAGCCACGAGCTGCGCACGCCGCTCGCGGCGCTCACGTCGTCCATCGATCTCGCGCTCAAGACGGGCAAGCTGCGCGAGGGGCTGGAATCGGCCAAGGACGACGTACGGCAGGTGAACACGCTCGTGGAGCGCCTGCTGGATCTGGCCCGGCTCGATCGCTTCACTCTCGCCGAGGAGACCGTCGACCTGAGCGCCCTCGTCTCGGCGGTCGTGCAGAGGTACGAGCCGATCGCCCGCGGCAAGAACGTGTCGCTGGAGAGCGTGATCCGCCACGGCGTGACGGCGCAGGGCGACGAGGCGCTGCTGCGTCAGGTGATCGGCAACCTGCTCTCCAACGCCATCAAGTTCAACAAGCCGCGCGGCAAGGTGACGGTGGAACTCGCGCGCGACGCGCTGCGCGTCGCCGATACCGGCATCGGCATCGCGGCTGGCGACTT
>CAZTYD010000024.1:0-7958 GCA_964618035.1 uncultured Candidatus Peribacteria bacterium | reverse complement strand
TCCAAGCGGACACCTCGCGCGCCAACCAGGGCTTCGGCCTCGGCCTCGCACTGGTCAAGCGCATCGTGGATCTCCACGGCTGGAACATCGACGCGCAGAGCGAGGCGGGGGAGGGAACAACCTTTGCCATTCATTTTAAGCGAGCGTGATCAAAAGAAGATTGCAAGATTGCAAGACTGCAAGATTGCAAACGAAAACCCAAGAAGCCAAGACTCCAATTCCCAAGGTTCGCGAAGTGCGGCGAGCCTCGAACCGTAGGGTTTGGGTTCTTGCAGCCTTCCATCTGAAGCGCTGAAAAATTCCACGCCGAAAAATAAAATTCTGCCCTCCTGCGCCCCAGAAACGCAGAATTTGCGTTAAAGTTGAATAAACGATGACATAACGCGATTTTGACAAAAAAAATCTATTGACCCCAGGGGGTCGAAGCCCTTTAATTTGCCGCAATTACTTCTTCATCCTCGTTTTGCAATGAACGCTGTATTTGCACCCGCGGTCGACACGTACGACCCGGCAGTCGATCCCACTCCCGGAGGGCAGGGCGCCGTCACGGCCAAGCAAGCTGAAGTCAAAGACAAGTTCTATTTCGTTACCGATACATACACAATCGACATCCAAGCCGGAACGAGGATCCGCATCATGCCGACGACCGTCAATCTGACGACGCAGACGATGCGAAGGATTCGCGAAGACATGAAGGAGGCGATGGGCGACGACGCGACGGAGCTCGTCGACACGATGGTGCTCGACATGCGGCACGTGGACCACGTGGAAGAGAACGTGACGGTCATGGCCGCGGAGGAGATCGCGGCCGAAGACTGGGCGGATCTCTACTTCGGCATGACGAACGTCGCCTACGTGCAGTTCGACGGCGAGCAGGACACGCTCGTCGATGACGTGGTGGCGGCGACGGAGAGCCCCGAATTTTCGTCGCACGTTCTGGTCGTCGATGGCGGGCTGACCGTCGATGACTACGGACAGGCGTTCGAGACCGAAGTGGAAGAGAAGCTCCACCTGCACCAGCGGCCTGCCGCAGAGCCGCGCGTGGCCGCGTAAGCCGCAGGGCCTATGCCGGGCGCCACGGGCGCCGTGGCTGCTGGCAGAGTTTCTCCTAAGCCCCTTGAAAGTTTCCCCGCTGTCGGCTAGATAGGGCCGAGTTTTTTTCGAACCCTCCTCCTCCCACCTTCCCGTTTCCCTCTATGTCGTTGTTATCCGCAGCTTTTTCCCGCATTTTCTCGCTGTTCAATCCGGTCGAAGCGACCGTCGTCTCCTTCATTGTCGCGTCGCTCGTCGGCGGCACGCTGCTCTGGTACACCGAGGGCGGACGCATCGTCCACGCCAAGCAGGCGGCCCACTACGAGGTGACCGTCGCGCCCACGGCGGCGCCGGGCGACGCTGCCGCACTGCCCGGAAGTTCCACGGAAGTGCACACCTACACGAAGGATGTCGAATACAAAGGTGAGCGGTGGATCGACATGGTTTTCACGTCGGTGTCCGCCTTGTGCGTCACGGGGCTCATCTCCACGGATTTCACGCAGTTCACGCCGGCCGGCCAGGTCATCGTGCTGATCATGATCCAGATGGGCGGTCTCGGCGTCATCATGTTCGGATCCATCCTCGCGCTCGTCATCGTTCGCGGCTTGTCCGAGAAAGACAACTTCCGCACCATCATGTCTTCCATCCTCGACACGCAGCACAACGAAGTCGGGCACATGATCCGCCACGTCGTGCTCTACACGGCCCTGGTCGAAGGGCTGTCGTTCCTCGTCATGGGAGCGTGGCTCCAGTGGTTCGGCGACCAGACGCGGCTGATGATGAACGGCGTGCAGCTGAATGCGTGGTGGTGGGCGCTCTTCCACTCGGTGTCGGCCTTCAATAACGCCGGGTTCAGCCTGATGAACAACAACCTCGTCAACTACGTGACGGATCCGGTCATCAACTTCGTCATCGCCGCCGAGATCATCATCGGCGGATTGGGATACCCCGTGCTCGTGTACTTCCACGCGAGGCTGCATCGCAAACTACGCGGCAGCACGAAGACGCAGACCGATCTCGATTACTCCCAGGCGAGCTTCGTCGCGTCGCCGGTGCAGACGCGCGTCGCGCTCGGCGGCACGGCCATGCTCCTGCTCCTCGGCATGCTCATTCCGCTCCTCACCGACTGGGGCGGCCCGGCGATGGAGAATCTGACAACCCTGCAGAAGCTCATGGCCCTGTTCTTCCAGAGCACCTCCACGCGCACGGCCGGCTTCAACACGATCGACATTGGCGCCCTCACCACGGCCACGCTCTTCCTGTACATGCTGCTCATGTACATCGGCGCCAACCCGGCCGGCACGGCGGGCGGCATCAAGATCCCGACGGTGGCGGTGCTGTACGCGTACTTGAAAGACTGGTTTCAAAAGCCGGCGCAGGCGCCGCGACTGTTCGGCCGCAACATCAGCAAGTTCGCCGTATCGCACGCGGTGCGGCTGTTCTTCTTCTCCATTCTGTTTATCGGGATCATCACCTACCTTATCTGCGTCGCGGAATCGCCGTACCTGCGGACGCCGGATCCCACGTTCAACTTCACGAAGATCGCCTTCGAGATCTTCTCGGCGTTCGGCACCGTGGGCCTGTCCATGGGGTTCCCAGGCGGCGTCACGAGCTTCTCGGCCATTCTCTCGGATTTCTCCAAGTGGATGATCATCCTCACCATGCTGTTCGGACGTCTCGGCCCCCTCACCATCCTGGGCGCGCTGCCGTGGAAGCGTCGTTACGCCGATGCTCCTCCTTCGGAGGATTTCCCGGGCGTGCAGAAAATTCAGATCGGATAATGCGTACGTCAGCAGAATGCCCTCCGAACGGAGGGCTTTTCTTCATGCACGGCCCGCATGTAGCGATAAATTCTCCTATGCGGATGAATAGATAAAATGGCTTGCGGTAGAGGAAAAAAATGAAAATGACCTTGCAATAAAAATTCAGAGGTATAAACCATGCCAAATTCTTCCTCGTCGTGACGCACTCGCTTCAGCTCTGGCTTACGCTCGGCATCTTCGGCCTCACGTTCGCGGGGATCTTCGTGGAAATCGTGGACAAGGGCATCCTGGCGACGGCGGGAGCGTTCCTCTGCCTGGCGCTCGGCTTGATGACAGAGCGGGAAGCCGGCGGGTTCATCGACTTCGAAACGCTCTCGCTGCTGCTCGGCATGATGGGCGTGGTGTCGGTGGCGTCGATGGCGGGGCTGTTCGAGGTATCGAGCGTGCGGATTCTCAAACTGACCGGCGGCAGCCCGCTGCTCATCTTCCTGATCTTCATGCTGAGCACGCTGTTGCTGTCGTCGTTCCTCAACAATGTCACGACCATCCTCATCCTCCTGCCGCTGACCATCCAGATCACGCGCGGCATCGGCCTCAATCCCAAGCCGTTCGTGCTCGGTGAGATCTTCTTCGCCAACATCGGTGGCCTGCTCACGCTCATCGGCGATCCGGTCAATACCATCGTCGGGAGCGCCAGTCACTTGGGGATGCTGGATTTCATCGCGAACATGGCCGTTCCGGTCTTCCTGCACTTCGCGGTGATTCTCGTCTTCCTCTACGCGACCAACCGTCGTCAGTTCCGCGGCATCGGGAAGAATTTCATCAAAGTGCTCCATAACCAGCTCGTTCTCCGTTCCATCGGCGACGCGCTCCTCGCGAAGGAGTACAGGAAGTCGTTCATGGCGAAGGCGGCGCTCACCCTGCTGGCGACGATCGTCGCCATGCTGTTCGCCGACCGCATCGGCTGGACGCCGGGAGCGATCGCCCTGACCGGCGCCGTGCTCGCGATGCTGCTCAACCATCGCGATGTCGACGTGTTGAATGTCTTCCACGAGGTGGAGTGGACGACGCTCTTCTTCTACACCGGCCTCTTCGTACTCGTGGGCGCGGTCGAGAAGACGGGTATTCTCGAGGTGGCCGCGCACCAGCTGCAGTCGGCGGCGGGGAATCCGTACTTGCTGCTGGGCATGCTGCTGCTGATCACCGGCGTCGTGTCGGCCTTCGTCGACAACATTCCGTTCGTCACGGTGATGATCCCCGTCGTTCGCTCGCTGCAGGGCGGCGGCATGTTCCCGCACCATCCGGAGATCCTCTGGTGGGCGCTGTCGCTGGGCGCGGTGATGGGCGGGATGGCGTCGCCGTTCGGCTCCTCCGCGAACATCGTCGCCATCGGCGTGGCCGAGCGGGCGGGCTTCAAAATCTCGACGCCGTTCTACCTCCGCACCTCGCTCATGGTCTCGGCCTGCGGGCTGGTCATCGCGTACCTGTACCTCATTACCGCCTATGTATTCTGATCCCGTCGCCGCGCAGAAGCATTTCGGGGAGCTGCTCGTGCACCTGGAGCACGACGTGGGCACGCGCGACACCTGCGTCATTTTCCTGCAGTGCCTCCGCGAGGCGCTGACGCTGACGTCCTTTGCGACCGCGCGGGACGTGCAGTCGCAGGTGGCGGGGTTCTACCAGCTCTTCTTGGGCGTGCGGCCGCGCATGGCCATCGTGCAGCACTACCTCGACCGCGCCATGGATGTCGTCGTCGATCATCCCGAGGCCTCCAAGGAGGAGTTGATCCGGCTCGTCCTCGAAGAAATCGACCGCGCGGAATCCGACGGCAAGGCGTGCAGCGCGCAGCTCATGCAGCGGGCGCTGTCCGTCATCGAAGAGGGAAGCCGCATTCTCATCCACAGCCACAGCCACACGGTGCTGGACGCGCTGCGGTCGGCGCGTAAGGCAGGCAGGACGTTCGACGTGGTGGTCGCCGAGCAGGAGATCGATCGGACGCTCGACATGGTGCGGTTTTTACGCGATGCGGATATCCCGTTCAGGGTGGTGCCGGAATACATGCTCTCGCACATCGAGGACGACATCAGCATGATGCTCATCGGCGCCGTCACCTTGAAGGAAGACATGAACTTCGCTGTCGACGCCGGCACGCGCGCGGTGGTGTCGGAGATGCGCAGCGCGGGCGTGCCCGTCGTGCTCCTCATGTCGTCGAACAAGTTCAGCTACTGGAAGACGCACAAGTCGCACCAGGTGGTGCACACCGTGAAGACCCTGTTCCACAAGCAGGGAAAGTTCGAGTACGAACGCGTGAAGTTCAGCCACGACCGCCTGCCTCTCGACCAGCTCGACCGCGTCGTGACCGAGGAAGGCGTGTTCTCGGTATAGGAGCTGAAGAAGGCGTACGCGAGGAAGAAGAGGGAGTACGAGGAGCGGGTGAAGGATTTTCCGTTCGAGAATGTCGGGGGCCCGCCGGAGCCCCATCCGAACGGCTTAGCCGGGCGGGCCCGGTCTCGCCATTCTCATCATTGAGCAACGGAACGACTGCTCTGATTTAACGCACTCAGAGACCACCGCGGGGAAGGAAGAATGGTTGGAGAACAGTGAATGGCCGGGGATGGGGCCCTCAAATCGTCGGCGCCGACGCGCCGAACTCGTGCTCCACCTGCCCTTCCATGCTCGCCTTGATGCGCATGGTCGACACGATGGCGGCGCGCTCGGATTCGTCGAGCTTCATCTTGATGTACTTCACCGTCTGGCGCAGATCCGGGAGCATCTTGTACTCCAGCGCGTTCACGCGGCGGCGGGTCGTCTCGAGCTCAATGGCCATGTTCTCGGCCTGCTTCTCGATCTCGGCCAGCTGGATGAGCAGCTCGAACACCCGGTCGAACGCGTCGACGGCGCGGTCGAGCAGCGCGTTGGTGGACGCGTAGCCGTAGGTCTTCACCGTTCCCTCCTTCTGCACCTTGAATGTGGGGATGCGCACGCTCATCACGTTCTTGGTGTCCACCGAGAGCTCCACCTTCGCCTGCGGCGACGAGAGCGCGTTATCCATCTCGGCTTCGGAAAGCCACGCGGATGCCATCAAAAACGCCTTGAACGCGGTGTTGAGTTCCTGCTCGATGGATTCGCGCCGCGCCTTGGCGTCGCGGATGATGGCCATGAACTGCTGCATCAGCCCGTCCTGCTTGTCTTTGAGCAGCTTATGCCCGCGCTCCGCCGCCTTGGTGCGGCGCTTGAGGTCCAGGAGGGACATGCGGGTGGGATTGACGCGGAGGATAGCCATGGGCAGTGAGTAGTTGGTAGTGAGTAGTGAGTAGAAAGAGGAAGAAGGTTGTGTGAGCACTACTCACTACAACCTACTCACTACTCACTTCTTCGGCAGGTACTTGTCGGCGTACTCGCTCTTCACGCGCTTGAGCTCGCCGCGCGGCAGTTCGGTGAGCAGATCCCAGCCGATGCGCAGCGAATCGTAGATGGAGCGGTTCTCCTGCTCGCCCTGCGTGATGAACTCCTTCTCGAACCGGTCGGCGAAGCGCAGGTACGATCGGTCGATGTCGTTGAGCGACGATTCCCCCAGGATGACCGCCAGCTCGCGCACCTCCACGCCGCGCGCGTACGCTGCCGAGAGCTGCGCGTCCATGCCGCTGTGGTCCTCGCGGGTCACGCCCTTGCCCTGGGCTTTTCCCTTCAGGCGCGAGAGCGATCCCATCGGGATCACCGGCGGGTAGATGCCCTTCTGGTTCAGGCCGCGGTCGAGGCGGATCTGTCCTTCGGTGATGTACCCCGTCAGGTCCGGGATCGGGTGCGTCACGTCGTCTTCCGGCATCGTGAGGATGGGGATCTGCGTGATGGATCCCTCGCGTCCGCGGATGCGGCCGGCCCGTTCGTAGATGGTCGCGAGGTCGGTGTACATGTAGCCCGGGTAGCCGCGGCGGCCCGGCACCTCCTTGCGGGCGGCGGACACCTCGCGCAGCGCTTCGCAGTAGTTGGTCATGTCGGTGAGGATCACGGTGACGTGGTAGCCCTTCTCGAACGCCAGGTACTCGGCCGCGGTGAGCGCCAGGCGCGGCGTGGCGATGCGCTCGACCACCGGGTTATCTGCCGTGTTGATGAACAGCACGGCGCGGCTGAGCGCGCCGGTCTTGTCGAACTCCTGCATGAAGTACTGGGCTTCCTCGTACGTCACGCCCATGGCCGCGAAGACGACGGCGAACTTGCCCTCTTCCTCGGAGCCCATCTCCTCGCCCTCCGTCTCCACTTCGCGCTTGCTGAGCACGCGCGCCTGGCGGGCGATCTGCGCCGCGAGCTGGCTGTGCGGCAGGCCGGCGCCCGAGAAGATCGGCAGCTTCTGCCCGCGCACGAGCGTGTTGAGGACATCGATGGTCGAGATGCCGGTCTGGATGAAGTCCTCCGGGAATTCGCGCGAGAACGGGTTGATCGGCGCGCCGTTGATGTCGACTCTCTTCTCGGGCAGCACGGCCGGCCCGTTGTCGATCGGCTTGCCCGATCCGTCGAAGACGCGGCCGAGCATGTCTTCCGAGACATTGAGCTCGAACGTGCGGCCCAGGAAGCGGACGGCGGTGCCAGCCACCGACGTGCCCTGGGTGGATTCGAAGAGCTGGATGACGGCCATGCCGGTGCGCGATTCGAGCACGCGGCCGATGCGCTTCTGCCCGGTGACGAGGGTGACTTCGCAGAGTTCGTCGTAGCTCACGCCGTCGATCCCCTCGACGATGATGAGGGGGCCGGTGACGCTCTGGACGGTCTTGTACGCGATGGTGGACATACGGAGGGGGGTGAAAGGTGGGAGGCTCAGGCGGCGCGCTTGAGGGCGGAAATTTCATTCTGAATCGTCGTTTCCAGTTCATCGAATTTTTCCCACTCGTTCTCCGGGTACAGGTGGGCTTTCGCGATTTCGTCCTTCACGTCGAGCGAGCGCAGGCGGGCGAAATCGAAGTCTTCCTGGTCGACGACTTCGAGCGCCTGGTCCATGAAGGTGAGGATGGCCTTCATGATGCGGTACTGCTTCTGGATGGAGGTGAAGGCGTCGGCCGGGTCGAAGGCGTTCTGGAAGAGGAAGTCTTCGCGGATCTTGCGCGCGCCTTCCAGGAGCAGCTGCTCGCGGGGCTAGAGCGACTCGGTGCCGACGAGGCGGACGATTTC
>CAZTYD010000023.1:0-8973 GCA_964618035.1 uncultured Candidatus Peribacteria bacterium | reverse complement strand
GTAGTCGGGCACCACGTCGCCCTTCTGCAGGAACAGGGTATGGTCGGTACCGTCCTGTGTATTGAAGGTTTCGAAGAATGCGAGGTAGCCTCCCTGGATGTACTGGCCGTTGATGAGAAGCGCGAACTTCTGGCCGGCCGGCACGGAGAGGGCCGCGCTCTCGCCGCCCGCGCGCGATACGGGGTCGCCGTAGTCGTTCTTTCCCTTGTTCTTGCACTTTCCATTGCCGCTGAAGAGGGGCGACCACTTCTTGCCGCCGTCGGTCGATTTGCAGGCGTAGACCGAGACGGGGGGACCGCCCGCGCCGAAGGTGATGAGTGATTCCAGGTGCGTGACGGTGATATCCGTCGAGGAAGTCGTGGTGATGAGCTTGCCGTTATTGAGGTGGTACTTGGTGGGACACGAATCGGCGTACGAGATGGAGGAGCTCGACGGCGGCGTCGCCGACGAGGAACTGGGGGCAGTGGTGACGATCTGCTGCCGGCTCACGTCGATGGTGATGGGGATGATGCGCTGGTCGTTCGTGAGTGCCGTGAGTACGATGCTGCCCGTCTGGGTGGGTATGCCGGTCACCTTCGTGTAGGCTACGTCGAAGAGGCCGGAGACCGAGATGGTAGACGGCATCGGGTAGATCTCGTCGAAGCTGGGATCCCGCGTGGGGTACGACGTCCCTTTGTACAGCGTGCCGTTGGGTACGTAGAAACCCCAGGCGGCATCATGCTGGCCTGTCTGCGACAGCAGGCGCGCGCGAGCGAGCCCCTGCACCACTTGCGAGTTTACCAGATCCAGATCGCTGCGGATTTGGAACCGGTAATACAACGGCAGATTCAACCCCGCGATGACGCTGAGGATGCCGATGACCAGCAGGAGTTCGAGGAGGGTGAATGCGGGGCGGAAGCGCATGACGAGGACCAGCGTAACAGGAGGCGGGGGAGGCGGGTACTGATCGCGGTTGCCAAATCCGAAATCCGAAGCACGAAATTCGTCCTTCGACCCGTCCGAACGGATGTTCATCCGAGCAGGATGACAAATCGTTTTGTGCTTCGGATTTCGTGCTTCGTGCTTCATGCGCCTTTTCCATGATACGATGTGAGCCTGTCTCGCGTCGTCCGCCATCCGTCGCGCCCGGGTTTCCTGCTGGTCGAAGTGCTCATCGGCATCACCGTTTTTGCCCTCTTTCTGGCGGCGGTGAGCACGGTGCTCCTTCGGGGACAGGAGAGTACTCAGCAGGCAGGTGATTACGCGCGCGCGGTCTACCTGGCCGAAGAGTCGATCGAGGCGGCGCGCGCGATTCGCGATGGGGGATTCTCCAATCTCACGGTGGGCGCGCATGGCGTACGCGTTGCACCCGACGGTACGTGGGGGTGGAATGGCACGAAGACCGTGTCGAGCGGGGCGTACGTCACGACCATCGCCGTCACAGCGCCATCGACGGCACGGCGGCAGGTGGCGGCGGCGACGAAGTGGAAACACGGCTACTCGCGATCCGGCAGCGTGGTGCTCACGACCGAGTTCGACGATTGGCGTACGGAGCGGGCCGTGGGTGACTGGGCGTCAGCCTCGCTCGCGGGCAGCTACGTCGCTGCGGGCACGCCGCTCTTCAACGACGTGGCGGTGGCCGGCAACTATGCGTACGTCACCAGTGGCAAGAGTGCCGGCGGAGCGGGGTTATACGTATTCGATATCACGTCGCTCAGTGCGCCGACGCGCGTCGCCTCGGCGTTCAGCCTCAGCGGCACGGGGTACGGCGTCGCCGTGCGCGGATCGCGCCTGTACGTGGCCGTGGCGGCGCCCTCGGCCGAAATCCAAGTCTACGACATCGCGTCGCCCGCCGCGCTGTCGGCCGCCAAGCTCGTCGCGAGCTACGATCTGCCGGGTTCCGCCTTGATCCGCACGCTCACGTTGCGCGGTACGACGCTGTACGTGGGAGCGAAGTACACGACGACGTCGGGCCAGAATCAGTTCTACACGTTCGATGTCTCGAACAGCGGCAGCGTTGTCCCGAAGGCATCGGCCTTTGAAAACGGCGATATCAACGGCATCGCGCTCAGCGGCACGTCGGCGTACCTCGGCAGTTCCATCGGCACCTACGAGCTGCGCGTGTACGACGTGTCGAACCCCGCGTCGCCCGCGCGGATAGGAAATGCGAACTTGAGCGCCGGCACACAGCAGGCAATGAGCATCGCGTTGGCAGGTACGTCGGCCCTGCTCGGAAGGATGCGCAATGCCGCAGGGCCGGAACTCGTGCTGTTCGATGCTGCTGGCGGGGGCGTACCCGCGCCGCCGCCCGGCCCCTGGACCTACGAGGCGAGCGGGAGCGTGCTGGGTCTCGACGTGGATCCGACGGCTTGCTTCGCCTTCGTCGGCAACACGTGGGCGCCGCGCGCGCTGCAGGTGGTGAATTTGGAGAACCACGCGATGACGCTCCTCACCTCGTACGTCTCGACCAGCGGTCCTGCCCGCGGGCTTCGGTACGATGTCGTCCGCGACGCGGTCTATCTGCTCACGCAGAAGGGGTTCCTCATCTTCCGTCCCGGCGCCTCGCCGTCTCCCTGCCAATGATCCAACCGCATCTCCATCGCCGGCTTCGTCGTCCCGGCTACATGCTGCTGATGACGGTGCTCATCATCGGGGCTATTGCGATCTCGACCACGATTACCCTGCTGCTCGTGAGCGGGGCGGCCGAGGGGAGCGCCTACACGCTGGGACAGTCGATGCAGGCGATGGAGAACGCGCAGACGTGCGTGGAGCGAGCGCTGCTATCGCTGCGCGCCGACCTTACCTACGCCGGTGGCGAGACGGTCGTGCTCTCGTCGGGGAGCTGCGTCATCCAGCCTCTGGGCGGCAGCGGCAACGAGGATCGGCAGATCTGCGCGCAGGGGATGGTAGGCAGCACGCTGCGTCGGATCGAGGTGAGCGTGGCGGCGGTCTACCCGTCCGTGCGCGTCGCTTCGTGGCAGGAAGTCACCTCTTTCTCCCTGTGCCCGTGAATCGCCGTTCCGCTTACCGGCACAGGCGGCTGTGCGTACGTCACGGCGTCACGCTCATCGAACTACTGCTCTTTCTGGGCATCTTCGCCGTCGTCAGCATCGCCATCCTCCCGCTGCTTTTCCTGGCCATCGACAGCCGCATCCGCCAGCAGACCATGGCGGTCGTGGAACAGAACGGCATGCAGCTGATGCAGAATATGTCGTACGTCGTGCACGGCTCGGAGCGCATTCTGGACCCGCCGCTCAACGCCACGGGATCCGTCCTCGCGCTCCAGACGGGCTCCGGCGCGCTCACGCCCACCATGATCGGCGTCAGCAGCGGTGCCATCATCCTCGTCCGGCACACCACGCGCGAGGTGATTACCTCATCCGAGATGACGGTCTCCAACTTCGTCGTGCGCAACACGTCCACGTCCGCCGATCGTCAGAGCGTACGCGTATCGTTCGACGTCTCAAGCACCATGCATTTGCCGCAGCCCCGTACCTATAAGCAATCGTTCTCCACCCTCATTACGCTCTTCCCCGACGATAAGCCAGCGGCGAGCCCCTGTGACTGCGCCGTGCCAGACTGCTCGGCACCCAACACGTACGCTTGGCAGGTGTGCCAATCGAACCAGTGCCTCGGGGCGACGACGACGCTCAATTGTCCGTGATGCCCTATCCAGCACGGCGAAACAAAACAGTATTGGCGCCAGGGAATTTCAGGCGGATAGTGGCGCGGAGACGAGAGGAGAGTGTAGACCGTACGCATGGAAAAAGTTCGCATCGAACAGCACGGCTTCGCCGGTGGACTGTGGTTCGTCGGGTGGCTGTTCACCATCGGGTACCTGCGCCTGGCCTTCTGGAAGGGCGTAATCGCCGTGGTCCTCTGGCCGTACTTCATCGGCGTGGCGCTCGCGCCGACAGCGTAGTTCCCGGGGCCAGAGGCGTTCTTCTGACATTTTCCCCGGAGGAAGATGGCAGTAGTGTGGCTTATTTGCTGAGTCCACGGATCAGTTGAATCTGTAAGAAATTGCTCCTCTACACGACACAGAAGGCGTATGGATTCTTCTCCTCCTCCTTCCCCCTTCTCTCTATGGTCAACTTCCTCGTCTGGCTCATCATGGGCGGCATCATCGGCTGGCTCGCCAGTAAAGTGATGAACACCGATGCCCAGCAGGGTGTCTTCCTCAACGTCGTCGTCGGGATCATCGGCGCGTACCTCGGCGGGTTGCTGATCGCGCCGCTGTTCGGTTCCAGTACCATCAACCAAAGCGACTTCAGCCTCGCCGGATTGATCGTCTCGTTCATCGGCGCCGTCGTTCTCCTCGGCGTCGTGAACATGTTCCGCCGCGGGGCGCTCCGGTAAGAAAGACACAGGCAAAAACCCGGTTCTTTGGGGGCCGGGTTTTTTGCGCGTCTTGAATCTTGATGCGTGAGTCTTGAAGGGCATTTTTGAAAGGAAGATAGGTCGAAGCGCAGGGAGTGAGGGCGGGGGTGCAGATGAGACCGGCTTTCACATGCCGACACTTTTCCCTGTTTCTCCTTGCGGCGTCGCCCGCAGAGAACGTAGGGTGGCATATTGCCTCTCGGCGTTTCCCCGCTCTCTATGTTCGTCACTGCCATGGTCCATGTCGTCCGTCCGTACCGCCTCGGTCGTACGTGGGTGTTCGACGATCCCGCCGTGGGCTTGCGCGGTGAGGCGTTCGTCTGCGGCATCGGCGAGATGCTCGACACAGTGGCCGAGAATCTACAGACTGATGCGTTCGAGGTGCTGTTCGCGGCGGAGTCGTTCCCCGAGGCGAGCATCGTGCTCGAGTGGATCGGCGAGGAGGGCGAGGGAAATTGGTACCGGCGCGAAGACACGGGGCAGGAGGTCTGTGTGCGCGGCTCGCTGTACAGGTACTTTCACGTGGCGCCGCAGGTGCTGCATGTCGGGGTGAGACCCCTTTGAAGGAAGATTGCAAGATTGCAAGACTGCAAGATTGCAAGGGAACGGTCTGATGGATGATTCGTCATTCATGGGAAGGAGGATCGGTTTTCAGTGGAGCTGGAAAGCGCGTAATGCACGGAGAAAAGGCCGCTCGCGCGGCCTTTGTGCTCCGCTCTATTCTCTTTTGGATGTGCGTATGACTTATTTGGAGGAAGAAGACGCGCCTGTCGGGGTCTGCGTCTTGTTCCAGCGCCCGCCTCTCATCATCCGGCCGAGCCCGGCCTTGCCGCGATCGTTCGCGCCGAACGCCTTCAGATGATCATCCACGTCGCCGCTCATCATCGATCCATACTGCAGGCCCATGCCGAGGCCTCTCGTGTTGCCGCAGGCCGTGCGGATGGTCTGCATCAGCGTGTCCATGTCGGCCTTATTCGCCTCTATGGCGGCCTGCATGGCGGTGCGGAAATCGTCCTCGGCCTTCTTGAGCGCATCGCGGCGCTGCGTGTCGTCGGTGATGCCCGCCGCGGCGGTGAGCGCGGCTTTATGGGCCTGCGTGGCCGTCTTCTGCGCGGATGTCATCGCATCGATGTGCGAGAGGAAGAGTTCGTCCTTCTGCGCCATGGCCTGAATGCAAGCCTGCGTGGGAACAGGCCGGTTGGCGGCGGTCGTCCTGCCGGCTGCCGGGATGCTCGACGCGGCCAGCGTGCCTTGGGCCAGGAGGGGAACCGCGATGGCGAGCGAGGTCATGCCCGCCGCCACGCCGAGCGTGAATTTCTTCATGGGAGAATAAGGGTAAAAGAAGTAGAAATGGCTAACGGTAGCAAGTATACGGTGATGGGATTAAGAGGAGCTTAATGAGGAGGGGGGGGATCTCGATGCGTACGCCGCGAGCGTATCGGCGTGAATTTTTGACAATATGCATGGAGTGGATCATTTTAGATATGGCGTCAGTGTTTGTTCCTTTCTTAACGGAGTTTCGCGAGGTAAAAAAGTGAGCCGTTCATTCGGTAGGGTCCGGGAACAGGGGGTGATCACTCTCATTCTTCCCGTCGGAACGTATGTCTCTGAGCTTCGAAGGGAGCTCGAAGACATCATCACGGCAGATCAAGACCGCCACGATATCTTCATCGACGTCAGCAGGGTGCCGGAGTGCCGAGATCTCATCGAGGCGATGGCAACGGTCCCGAGACAGCGGGAACTGCACCGTCGTTTCGTGGTCTACGGAATCCATCAGACACTGGAGGAAGCGTTCCGGGTGGCGGGCCTCATGGTCTGCCGCGATCGGGATGCGGCCTTCGCCATCCTCCGCCACGGCGGATGAGCGCACGAAACACTGACGATCGGCCCCGCCGCCCTGTGCGGCGGGGCCGGCGTTCCAAGGTTCAACAATCTGCCATGCCATCGCGACGGCGCACCGGTCGACAGCCGCGGCAAGCGCAGGTGTTTCGAGCAGCAGCTGCTCGAAACATCACGTTTTCTTCCAGCGTCCCAACGACGGAATCACGCTCCGCGCGAGTTCCTCCGCCCGTTCCTCCGGCATCCGCAGTTCCCGCGTCATGTGCTCGATGGAGAGCTGGATCATCTGCTCCAGCGTGAGATCCGGCCGCGTGAAGTCGCCGTCTTTGTAACAGAAAACGCAGAAGGTCTTCTCGCTCGATCCATCCGCCGCCGTGCCGTCGTTCGCTTGCTCGTCGCCGATGGGCATGCCGCAGCTCTGGCAGCGCACCTTCGAATCCATGCGTGGAATGATAGCGAAACAAGAAGGCGAGTTCTAATGAAGAGCGCCGTGCCGGGGAAGGCCACGGCGCTCATGGGCGCGGCATCAGCATCACAGTTTCTCCTTCGGCGCCGGCTTCTCTACCGGGCCGGCAGCCGCCTTCGCGGCTTGCGGCGTGCAGCAGTCGCTGCCCGTACCGCATCCCTTTGCGCAGCAAGGACAGATCTTCTTCATCGTCTTCATGAAGGCCATCATGGAAACGATCAGCGCGAGGGAGGCGATCGACGTTTCCGTCGCGCCGAAGAACATCTCCTTCGCCACCGCGTGCAATCGGTACAGGCTCATGACGGCAATGATCGCCACGGCGGCGTACACGACGGCGAAGACGACGCTTGCGATCTTGCACGGCAGGCAGCCGCGGCCGCCCGAACAGGAATGACACATGGAAAAGAGAGGGGAAGGAAACGAGTGTGAGCGTACGCGGTGTCGCCTGCTGAGTGCAATTGACGGATGGGGCTCGCTTCGGCCAGGAATGCGGTGACACCGCAACCGATCGATCGTACAAGTCGAATTCGCGTCGCTTCGCGTAGAATTGCGACCATGCATGCCCACGCCTCCGTCGATGCCGTTCTCAAGGCACTCCGCACCCAGCGGCGCGGGCTCACCGAGGCCGAGGCGGAGCGGCGACGCGCCAAGCACGGGTGGAACGAATTGCCCCAGAAGCGCCGGTCGTTGCTCCTGCTCTTCCTGCGGCAGTTCAACGACATCGTCGTCTACATCCTCGTCGCGGCGCTGGTGCTCAGCGTCGCGCTCCGGCTGCTCGAGGAGCATGCCAATGGGATCGAAGGCTTGCTCGATGCGATCTTCATCCTGATCATCCTGTTGCTCAACGCACTGCTCGGTTTCGTGCAGGAGTACAAGGCCGAGGAGGCCATCGAGGCGCTGCGCACGCTCACGTCGCCGCAAGTGCGCGTGCGCCGCGCCGGCAGGGAGTTGATGATTGCCTCGCGGGCGCTGGTGCCGGGCGACATCGTCGTCGTCGAGAGCGGCGACCGGATCGCGGCCGACGGCCGCATCGTCGCGGCGTCGCACGTCGAGGTGAACGAGTCGAGCCTCACGGGGGAATCCCTCGCCGTCGCGAAGCAGACCGCGCCGGTCGCGCGCGCGTCGTCCATCGCGGATCAGTCGAACATGCTGTTCGCCGGCACGCACGTCACGCGCGGATCGGCCGAGTACGCGGTGACGGCCACCGGCCTCCGTACCGAGATCGGCAAGATCGCCGACATGGTCTCGCGCACCGATCTGCCGGAGACGCCGTTGGCCGCGCGCATGAAGCGGCTGAGCGGCGTGCTCGGCGTCGTGGTGCTGTGCCTGTGCATCGTCGTGGTGGGCGTCGGCGTCGCCCGGCGTTTCGACCTGCTCGCCATCCTCCTGCTGGCCGTGAGCCTCGCGGTGTCGGCGGTGCCGGAAGGGCTGCCGGCGGTCGTCACGGCCACGCTGGCCGTGGGGGTGCGGCGCATGGCGTCGCGCAACGCGCTCGTCCGCCGGCTGGACGCCCTCGAGACGCTCGGCAGCGTCACGGTGATCTGCAGCGACAAGACCGGCACCATCACCGAGAACCGCATGACGGTGCGCGAGCTCTGGGTGGCGGACGACGGACCCTGCGAGCGCGCGCTAGCCATACGCATAGCGTCCGCGTGCAACCGCGCCGTGCTGCAGGATCTCGGCGACCACACCGAGCTCGGCCTTCTGCAGTTCGCCGAGCAGGAGCGGGTGGATCGGCTGCCCATCGACGACGAGGAAGTGCCGTTCACGTCCGAAGAGAAGTACATGCAGACGCGACACGCATGGGAGGAGCACGGCAAAAAAAGTGTCGTGTCGTTCCTCAAGGGCGCGCCGGAGACCATCGCGACGCACACGGGAAAGACGTCGCTGCTCGAGCGCAGCGCGGAGATGTCCGGGCGCGGCCTGCGCGTGCTGGCGCTGGCCGTTCGCGAGAACGATGCGGGCAAGCCGCGCTTCGTCGGGCTGGTGGGCATGGAAGACCCCGTGCGCGCGGGCGTGCGCGAGGCGTTCGAGGAGGCGGATCGGGCCGGCATCCGGACCATCATGATCACGGGCGACAGCCCGGAGACGGCGGCGGCGGTCGCGCGCGACGTCGGCATCGGTTCGAGGGTGATGCGCGGCGACGAGCTCGACGCGCTCAAGCCGGCGGCGCTGCGCAGCCGCCTCAAGACGGTGTCGGTATTCGCCCGCGTCTCGCCGCTGCACAAGATGCAGATCCTCTCGGCGCTCCAGAAGAGCGGGCACGTGGTGGCCATGACGGGCGACGGCGTCAACGACGCGCCGGCGCT
>CAZTYD010000022.1:0-9356 GCA_964618035.1 uncultured Candidatus Peribacteria bacterium | reverse complement strand
GAACTTGTTGCCGAGACCCTCGCCCTCGCTCGCGCCCTTCACGAGCCCCGCGATGTCCACGAACTCCACCGCCGCCGGCACAAGACGCTCGGGTTTCACAAGTTCCGATAATTTCTGCAGCCGGGCATCCGGCACCTCGACGATGCCGACGTTCGGATCGATGGTACAAAAGGGATAATTGGCGGCCTGCGCCCCCTTGCTCCGCGTGAGCGCGTTGAAGAGGGTGGATTTGCCGACGTTGGGAAGGCCGACGATGCCGACTTGCAGTGCCATGGAATTAAGGAGGAAGCGCTCGCTTTCTTGCGTTGGCGAACGGTCCGCGCGAGTATGGGGGAGACGGTGGGGGGAGGGAAGGCATTTTGTAAGATTTCGCCCTGTATCCGTCTTTCCACTCAGAAAATGAGCGAATCCACCCGCCTCTACCGACTATTGACTAAATTTGAAAATATATTATTATTTGTGACCATGTGGAAGCGGCTCCCGCTCACGGCATTGCTGATGATCCTCGTGTCGCCGTTTCCGGCGATGGCGACGACATTCGGCGATGTGGCGGGGACACCGTACGAGGAAGCGTACTCGTACCTTTCCGCTGAAGGCGTGGTGCAGGGCGTGAACGGCGCTGGATTGCCGAATGATCGGCTCAACCGCGTCGAGGCGCTGAAGGTGATTCTGGACATGGACGCCGTGTCGCGCGCGCGCGTGCAGTACTACGCGCGTCACATGCCCCCGCTGCCGCTCTTCACCGATGTCGACCAGTCGTCGTGGTACGCACCGTACATCGAGGCGGCGTTCGCCGACGGCCTCATCACCGGCTACCCCGACGGTACGTTCCATCCCGAGTATCCCGTGCGCACCGAGGAAGCCGTCGCCCTGCTCCTGCGCGCGCACAACCGCAGTACCGTCGCGCTGACAGCCTCGCTGCCGCAAGACAGCGGCGACAGATGGTACGGGTCGTACATCGCCGATGCCGCGAAGAAGAACTTGTTCGCGCCGACCGACGCGCTGTACATCGGCTACGCGCTCAGCCGCGGGCAGTTCTTCAATATCGCCTACCGTTTGGATTCGCTGCGGAAGAAGAAAGTCGATGCGTTCCCCGGCCCGTCCGGCTCGGCGCCGGTGGAACCGGCCGGTGGAGCGGTAGTGCCCGTCGCGGTTTCCGTATCCGGAGGTACAGCCCCAGCGGCGTCGAGCGTGGCGGCAGTCAGTGCGCCCGCGCTGGCCGAGTCGACGTACTACGCCATCAGCCTGCCGAGCATCGGCATCAACGACTTGAGAATCTCGCGTCCGGACGATCCGTTCTCGCACGACGGCATTCTGGCGCCGCTCAAGAGCGGCGTGGGCAACTTGTTCGGCTACCCCGGCAGCGGTACCAAGATCATGATCTACGGCCACTCGAGCGACTACGCGTGGAACTACTCCAAGTACAGCGAGATCTTCACGGGCATCAACAAGCTCAACATCGGCGACCGCGTGTACGTGAACTACCACGGCACCGTGTACACGTACGAAGTCACCTCGAAAGAGACCGTTCCGGCGTCGGACACGAGCCGTTTCCAGGGCGACGGCGAGGAGCTGATCCTCTACACCTGCTGGCCGCCCAAGTCGATCAAGCAGCGGTATCTGGTGCATGCGGTGCCGGTGAAGGATTAGGGGAGTTCTACGGCGATGTGGAACGGGAAAGATGGCTAAGGAATCGAACAAATCCTGCCTCGATACATTTGATTGCTTCATGTGTCCTATTCTTGATCGCATTGATGTTTACGATGCGGGTATGTCTTTGTTCAGAGATCGATACCGCATCGAAACCATCCGCTTCCCTGGCCGCGATTACGGCCGAGGATTATTTTTCGTCACCATGTGTACGCGCCAGAGGGTGAGAAATTTATCATCCATTCATCATGGTAATGTCGTATTGACCGATATCGGTTCGATCGTCGCCGACGAATGGTGTCGTACGGCGATCATTCGGCCGTACGTTTCGTTGGATGCATGGGTGATCATGCCCGATCACATTCACGGGATTATTCATATTGATCGCGATCCACATGATCCATCGCCCGTAGAGACGCCCCGCCGGGGCGTCTCTACAACATTCAAAAACAATACGGTCGGTCATAAATTAGAATGGCATTCGGGGTGTTTGGGCGCGAGCATCAATCAATTCAAAATGTCGTGCACCAAACGCATCCGCGGCGCGGGGCATACGGAATTCGCATGGCAACCGCGGTATTATGAATGCATCATCCGATCGCCCGAGGCATTGGATGCGGTGCGGCGGTACATACGAAATAATCCGAGGGAATGGCGGGGGTAATGTTGGTGGTTATTGGCGTAGCGAGACGCCCCGACGGGGCGTCTCTACGGGGGTGGCATTACGCCCCGATCCGCCGGATAATCTCCCGGTCCACAAAATCCCTCGCGCGGCCGTACTTCAAGCGGCTCAACTGCTTAAACGCTTCGGCGGCCTGCGCGTCCTTCACGTACGTGGTGTCGAGCCAGGGGCGCGGGACTTCCAGCGAGAACGGCCGCGACGGCTGTCCGTCGATGCTCAGCTTCATGGCGCCCTTGAAGGCGTCCATATTCACGAGATCCTGCTCGCTGAACACCGGCGCCATCTCCTTCGCGCACACCTCGGCGTCCTGCGGGCCGATCTTGTAGAACATCATCGTTCCGACGTTGCCGAAGATGGCCCCCTTCAGGCTCACGGCGCCGCTGAGCTTGCTATCCTTCTCCAGCTGGTCGATGTACTGGTGCGCGAGGATCAGCCCCAGCCGGTACTTGCGCGCTTCGGAGAGGATGGATTCGATCGACTGCGTGACGAAATTCTGGAATTCGTCGATGTACAGGAAGAAGTCCTTGCGCTCACTCGCGTCCTGCCGCTGCCTGCGCATGGCGGCGACCTGGATCTTGTTCACCACGATCATGCCGAGGAGCGTGGAGTTGATGTCGCCGATGAGGCCCTTCGAGAGGTTCATCAGCAGGATCTTGCCCGAGTTCATCACGTCGGCGATGTCGAACGCGCTCTTCGTCTGCCCCACGATATTGCGGATGAGCGTGTTGGTGGTGAACTGCCCGAACTTTGCGGCGAAGTAGGGGATCATCTCCTGCTTCTCGCGCTGGCCGGTCTGCGCCATCTGCTTCTCCCAGAACGAGCGCACGATGGGGTTGCTCACCTTGCTGACTTTGTATTTCTGCCACTCGTCGTCGGTGAAGAGGCGCACGAGATCGGTGATGGCGCCGCCTTCGTCGGTGTCCTCCATCAGCGTGAGGCAGCCGTTGCGGAAGTAGTCCTGGATGCGCGGGCCGAAGATCTCCTCACCGAACATCTTCACCATCATGTTCATCGCGTCGAGCGCGATGAGGTCCTTTTCCTCGGGCGTTTTGCCTTCGAGCAGGTTGAGGCCCATCGGGCGCTCGGTGTCCGCCGGGTTGAAGTAGATGACGTCGTCGGCGCGCGAGCGGGGGATGTACGGCAGGAGATCCTCGATGAGCGAGCCGTGCGGATCGACCACGCACACGCCGTTGCCGCTGTTGAAATCCTGGCGCGCCATCAGCTGGATGACGGACGACTTGCCCGTGCCCGTCTGTCCGATGATGTAGAAGTGGCGAAAGCGGTCGTCGCGCTTCATGTAGATCTTCTTCTTCTCGCCGCGGAAGGTGTTGAGGCCGAGGTAGAGGCCGTCCTCCGGAATGTTCTTGGGCGCCGGCGCCACCTTGAAGTTCTGCCACTTGATCGTCTCGACCTTGTTGTACTTGATGTTCGGCAGGTGGAAGAAGCTCGCGAGTTCGGCGGTGCCCAGGAGCATCCGCGGCGCCTGGAGCCGGTGGCGGAGCTGGTGGCGCGGGCAGCGGCGGATGAACCGCTCCACGTACGCTTGGCGGTCTTTGAATTTGGGCGCGCCGAGGCTGTTGCCGCGCACGTCGTTGAACTGCGTGAAGGCGGCGCGGATCCCTTCCATCACCAGCTGGGCGCGCTGCATCGTGTTCGCCGACGTGACGATGCGGATGGCGGTTTCGAAGCCGGGGTTCGACGCTTTCTCGTCGACCGCCTTGCTGTACTCCTCGATCATCTGCGAGACGCGCTCGTTGGTCGCCCCGCTCTCGCCGTTGAGCTTCGCGATGTCGTCGTCCGACGTGAGCGCGCCGAAGAGCGCCGAGAGCGTCGAGAGCGGATTCAGCCAATTGGCGCCCTTCTTCTTCGGATTGATGAGATTCTTCGCTTCCTCCTGCAGCTTCTGCTGCCAGCCCGGTTTGGCGGGACGCAGCACGAACTGCACGGCCGCGCCCTCGTCGACGTGCAGTTTCGAGAACGCGTTCGTGATGGAATTGAGCGGATCGCTCTTGAGTTGCTGGTACGTTTTGAACACCGAGGTGAACGGCTGGTTCGCCAGCAGGATCTGCGCGTCGACCACCGATTGATCGGTGAAGATGTTGTAGTCCTCCACTTCGTCGATGATGGTGTCGGGGTAGAACGACGTGATCTGCTTCTCGATGAGGTGCGCGAGGCGGCGAGGGCAGACGACGTAGAACAAAATTTCTCCGGCGAGCGCGGCGTACTCCACCGAGAAGAACGGTTGGCCGCGGAATCGACGCTTCCAGCCGCCGTCGTAGAGGCTGTGCAGCGATTGGAACAGGTGGTCCATCACGCCGAGCACTTCGCGGAAATCCTTGCCGGACGAGAACTGCTCGGATTCGGTCTCTTTGTCCTCCTTGCTCTCTTTCTTCGGCACGAGCAGTTGCAGGAAGACGAGATCGCGCTCGCGGCGCAGGTCGGCTTGGCGCCGCAGCCACCACGGCACGGCGTAGGCCGATCCCACGAGCAGGCCGAGCACGCCGATGACGACGAGGAATTCCGCCATGGAACTATCGTACCAGTATAGCACAGAATCGCGGAAAACTCAGCGTGAAATCCGCGCCCAAACCCGCTGTCAGGCCTGCACATCCATCAAACCGACCGGATCCATCGCGTGCCGTTTCCTTGGATTTTCCGGCCGTTGCGGCCACAATACGGCATCGCATGCTCGAGCGGCTACGACAACTGCGGCGCGGCCTGGAGACGACGTACCGTGCGTTCGTTCGGTACTACTTCGGGCGGCGGAACGAACTCGGCGTGCAGCGGTGGCGGATGCTCTACCAGGCGCAGATCAACGCCATTCTCCGCAGCGAGCGAGCGCTGCGGCAGCTCACGCCGTTTTTACACGTGCGTCTGTGGGTCGACGGCGAGGCGTTCCCGCGCATCGCGAAGTTGCTCAGCCGGGCGCGGCGGACCATCTTCATCCAGATGTTCATCTGGCGCGACGACGAGATCGGCCGGCGCATCGCCACGGTGCTGCTCGAGCGCGCCGACGCCGGCGTGCGCGTCACCATCAACAAGGAAGCCATCGGCGACGTGTTCGAGTTTCACAGCGACTTCCTTGCCACCAAGTACGAGAACGAACCGTTGTGGCGGCGCTTCTGGTCGCACCCCAACATCCGCATCCACTACACCACCAACAACGACCACGCGAAAGTCTACGTCATCGACGGCGACGTGCTTCTGCTCACCGGGATGAACATCGCCAACGAGTACCACTACGAGTTGCACGACTACCTGGTCGAACTGCGTGGAGAGCGCTACGTGGAGCGGTACTTGTCGGGCGGGGATATTCCCAGCGATCCCGGCCGCGTCGAGCTCAGACTCAACTCGCCCGCGCACAAAGAGATGCGTCCGACATTCCTGTGGTTGCTCAACGAAGCGCGCGAGTCCATCGTACTCGAGCACTGTTACATTTCGGATCCCGAGATCGTGGAGACGCTCATTCGACGGAGCCACGAGGGCGTGCGTGTCACGTTGATCACGCCGGAGCGAACCGAGTTCCTGCATCGCTTCGCGAACATGGATGCGGTCGCGCGGCTGGTCGCCGAGGGCTCGAAGAAGACCATGCGCGTGTTCCTGTACCCCGGCGTGTTCCACGCGAAGAGCCTGCTGGTGGACCATCGCCTCGCGTTCGTCGGATCCGCCAACCTCATGACATCATCGCTGGATCAGATGGGCGAGGTGAACGTCCTCCTCACCGGCGCGAATCAGCGCGCGGTCATGAAACTCCGCGAAGTGCTGCGCATGAACATCCTCAAGAGCCATCTGGTGACGTCGCCGCCGCGACTGCGGTGGCTCGTGCGATGGCTGGCGTGGTTCAATTTGTGAGGGCAGAAAGCAGAAGACAGAAGGCAGGAGCTTCGATGATGCTGGAGGGTGCATTTTATGCATACCAGACAATTATTTTATAGATAAAGCAATGTACCCTTGCTCAAAAGATAAGACATTTTCTGGTATAATCAGAAGATTGCATGAACCCCAAACAGACACTCACTCCGGCGGGATACGCGGCACTGATGTTGACGCTCGCGCTGCTGACGGTGGCGTCGCCGCGCGGCCGCGCGGCCGACGACTGCGTGGGCAAGCCGTACGGGACTGCCGGGTGTCCCACGTTCCAGTCGAGCAGCGCATCGTCGGCGTCGTCATCCGTTCCGCCGCACTGCGGCGACGATACGGTGCAGGCCGACGAAGGCGAGCAGTGCGACGAGGGTCGGCTCAACGGCACGGGGGCATGCACGAGCGATTGCCGCCTGCTCACGTGCGGCGACGGCATCGTGTCGCGCCAGAACGGCGAAGAGTGCGAGCCGCAGGTCGAAGTCGTCTACGCGACGGATCCGCAGACGGGGCAGCTGACGACGGAGAGACGCTATGTGTCGAACGCGTGCGGCATCACCTGCACGCCGCCGACATTCGACGCGCAGGGAACGTTGATCGGCGGCTGCCGGATCAAATTCCAGCCCGCTTGTCTCGCGTCGTCCGCGCAGTCCGCGGTGCCCGCATCGTCGGAGCAGAGCGTCGGCGGCATCCCGTCGTCGCGCGTCTCTTCATCGGATGATTCTTCCCCGTCCAGTGGCGCATCGTCCGTGCCGCTGCCCTCCTCGGAATCGAGCGCCGGCGCTTCGTCGGAGGAACGGGCGAATCCGCCGCTCGCGAGCACGGTCACGCAGAGCTCGGCGCCAGCCGCCGCATGCGGCAACGGCGTCGTCGAGGGGGGCGAGCAGTGCGACGAGGGCGCGGCGAACGGCAAGGGCACGTGCTCGGCGCTCTGCACCGTACAAGCGCCGACACCCGTCTGCGGGAACGGCGTGCGCGAACCGGGCGAGGAGTGCGATCTCGGGTCCCTGAACGGCAAGGGCGCCTGCACGGCGGCGTGCAAGGTGCCGGCGTGCGGCAACGGCATCCGCGAAGGCGACGAGACGTGCGACGACGGGACGGCGAACTCGAACGTCATCCCCAATTCCTGCCGTACGAACTGCCGCCTGCCCCGCTGCGGCGACGGCGTGGTCGACGCGAACGAACAGTGCGACGGCGGCGCGCAGTGCACGCAGCAGTGCCGGTTCATCGCCGCTGCCGCCAGCGCGGCATCCGTCGCAGCGACGCCGACGAAGCCGGCGCTCCCCGATAACACCGCGATCATCCTCAAGGCCATCGGCGTCACACTACTGCTCATCACGGCGATCCTCACGTACCTGCTGTGGAACAACATCCTGCGATTGCTGGGCCTGCGCAAATCGAAGAATATCGAGCGCAACATCGACGACGTGCCGTTGGACCAGATCGAACAGCCCTGGCAGAAATGGTAACGGGCCCGCCGTAGAGACGCTGCGACGCAGCGTCTCTACGCGGTCCGTTTTTTACACCGTCACGCGCACGTATTTCTCCACCGTTGAACCGAGATATTCGCCCACCGTCTTGCTGGGGTCTTTGACGAACGGCTGCGTGGTGAGGGCGTTCTCTTCCCGGAATTTCTTCTCCTTGCCGGCCATGATCTTCTCGAGGATCTCGGCGGGCTTCTTGTCGTTCTTCATCTGCTCGGTCCAGATCTCGCGCTCCTTGGCGATGGCTTCTGCCGAGACCTCCTCGGGCGTCACGTACTGCGGGTTCATCGCGGCGGCATGCATGGCGGCATCCTTTGCTTCCGCGACTTTGCCACTCGCGTCGAGCGCGATCATCACGCCGATCTTGCGGTTGCTGTGCACGTAGGTGCCCACCGAATTGCCGGCGATCTCGTGGACTTCGCCGATGGAGATGTTCTCGCCAAGCTTCTGCACCGCCTCGGGAACGAGCGATTCGATCGCGGCGGCCGATCCGTCCTTGCCGTCGGCCAGCACGTGGTCGGCGACCTTGTTGCCGAAGTGGATGAAGTCGTCGCTGCGCGCGACGAAATCGGTCTCGCAGCGGAGCAGCACCAATACGGCGCGCTCGCCGTCCTCGGCGATGAAGATGGCGCCCTCGGTCTGCTCGCGGTCGGCCTTCTTCACGGCGCCGGCGATGCCCTTCTTGCGGAGGATTTCAATGGCCTTCTCCTGGTCGCCGTCGGCTTCCTCGAGCGCCTGCTTGCAGGCGAGGATCGACACGCCCGTGCGCGCGCGAAGCGCGGCGACGTCGGAGGCGGAAACGGTAGTCATAGTACTGGAGGGAAATGTACGGGTAGAAATTCTATCAGGATAGTCTGTAGCCGGTAGTCTTTAGTCTGTAGTGTCACCGACCTCTCTACAGACTACCGACTACAGACTAAAAACTGTCAATCATTCATCATCACTATCATCATCGTCCTTGCCTTTCTTCTTCCCTTCGCCCAGCTCTTCTTCCACGGTCTTGAGGAGGAGCTCGATGGATTTGACGGCGTCGTCGTTGGCGGGGACGAAGGTGGTGAAGCGATCCGGATCGGCGTTGCTGTCACACACGCCGAACAGCGGGATCTTCAGCGTCGCCGCCTCGGCCACCGCCACGCGGTCGCGCACCGCGTCGAGGATGAACACGGCGTCGGGCAGGCCCGGCATCTTCGCCACGCCGGCGAGCGCGATGTCGAGCTTCGCCAGCTTCTTGCGCAGCTCGGTCTGTTCCTTCTTGGTGTACTTCTCGATCTCGCCGGTCTGGAACGACCGCTGCAGGTCGAGGTAGTAGCGGATGCGGCGCTTCATCGTCGGCCAGTTCGTGAGCAGGCCCGGGATCCACTTCTTCGTCACCATCGGCTGCCCGAGCGACTGCGCGAGGCTCTCGATCATGGGGATGCTCTGCTGCTTGGTCGATACAAAGAGGATGGTCTTCCCCTCCACCTGCAGTTTCTTGAGCGCGGCGATCATGTCCTCCAGGTGCTGGCGCGTCTGGGCGAGATCGAAGATGTGGATGCCCTTGCGGGTGCCGTAGAGGTACGGCGCCATCTTGGGGTTCCATTTCTCCTTGCGGTGACCGAAGTGGACCGCGTGGTCGAGGAGGGTTTTTTCGGAGGGGATGGGCATGCGGGAAGGGGAAGGGGGATAGGGAGAAAGAATTAAGA
>CAZTYD010000021.1:6360-9704 GCA_964618035.1 uncultured Candidatus Peribacteria bacterium | reverse complement strand
GGCGTGGTGGAGTACGAGGTGCTGCAGGTAGCTTGAGAGAAGATTTCAAGATTTCAAGATTGCAAGACTGCAAGATTGCAAAGAAAACCCAAGAGTAGACCTCTTGGGTTTTCGTTTAGGTTCTTGCAGTCTTGAGTCTTCACCAGCCTCACCGTACGATACGACTATGAGCGATCCATCCGCCTCCGCCCTCGTCATTCCCACCGATATCCAGGAGAAGTTCGGCGATCTCGTCGCGCTCATTCGACAGTCCGAGAGCATGAACGACGAGGAGCGGCAGTACTGGGTCAACATCCTGCCCATCATGACGCCGGAGCAGATCCAGAACCTGGAGGATATCCTCCTCAACGAGAAGCAGCAGCTCGCCGCGATCGACGCGAAATACGCGCAGCAGACGAACATGGCGACGCCCCCGCCGGCCATCTCGGAAGACGAGCGGCGGCAACGGCGCGCCGCCCTCAGAAAACAGGAATTGAGAACGCAGGAACAGGAGGAACAGCATGCTGAGTCAATCTTGAGCGATATTGAGTCGGCATAGAATTGAGAAGACTTCAAGATTGCAAGACTGCAAGATTGCAAATTCTTCGAACGGAGCCTGTCATAAGCGAGTCGAGGGGCCGCTGCGCCCCAGGGTGACGTGTTGGCTTTGGCGTCTTGGCATCCTGGGCTTTTTTGAAATCTTGCAGTCTTGCAATCTTCACACAATCCCCGCAAACCCCACGATGAATCGATCGACCAACGCCTGCACCTCCTGCGGGAATTCCTGCGTCGACCGGTAGCCGCCCGTCTTCAGCTGAATGTCGGCATCCGCCGCCCAGTCGAGGAATCGCCCGAGCGCGCGGCGGTTGATGCGCTGCGCCAGCGGGAGCAGCGACTTGGCGGACGGAAAGGGCACGCCGTACTCGCTCGCGAGCTTGGCCGGGTTCCGCTGCCCTTCCTCCACCGCCGCCACGGTGGCCACGGCGTTCTTCAGCATCCACAGGAGGATGCTCCACACGCCGTACGCGTCTTCGCCTCGCTCGATGAGCGAGCGGGCGTAGAGCAGCGCGTCGTCGCGTTTCCCGGCCGCCAGCATGTTCGTGAGCGTCCACACTTCCTGCTCGGCCGAGGGCACGGTGAGGCACTCCACGTCGGCGACGCCGACGACAGCCTCCTCCCTGCCGAGCGCGAGCTTCTGGATCTCGTGCCAGAGCATGTCTTGGTCCTCCCCCACCCGCTGCACCAACGCCGTGAGCGCGGCTGGTTCGATGGACGTTCCGCTGGCCGCGAGCGAGCGACGGATCCACTCGGCGAGCGGCGCGCCAGCGAGCGGCGCGAATGTCTTCACCGTCGCGATGCTCAGCAGCGCTTTGGTGCCGCCCAGCCTCTTATCGGGCTTGGGGTCGCAGATGAGCAGGACGGTGGCGGGATGCAGCTCGCGCGCGAGCTGCTCCACCTGTTCCTTATCGAACTTCGGCACGCCGTTCAACACCACCAAGCGCCTGGCGGCGATGAACGGTGCGATGGATGTTTCGTCGAGCAACGCGCGGAATCCCACCGTGGCGCCATCCAGCACCAGCAGGTTCTCGGCGCCGTGCTTGGCGGCGAATTCCTGCATCCACTTGCGCTTCTCCTCCCGCAGAGCGAAGAGGTTTTCGCCGGTGAAGAGGAAGAGCGACGCGGCCATGCCTGCCTATAGTGCCGTATGCGGCGATCGAACGGGAGATCAGTCTCCGTAGTCTTGTATGCATTCACATACTTATTACATACAATAGTCAACTTCCGGCGGATTGAGGAAAGCGTCATTTTGGCCTATAATACAGAGAAATGCGCACACCAACCCTCAATCAACGCCGCGCCCTGCTCAGCATGATCACCGTGGGATTCCTGTCGGTGGTCGGATCGTTCGGCGCGGGCACGCAGACGCACCTCGCTTGGCATTCGCTGCTGCCCTCCACGGGAGCCGAGTCGCCGCATGCCGAGGCGGCTCCTCGAGACACCGATATCGACATCGATGCCGTCGTCGCCCTGCTGCGCGTCTTCCGGAGCGACACCGCTGCCGCGACACAGTGGCAGATCACCGATCGCGACGGCGACGGCCGCATCACCCTGGCCGACGCCATTCTCCTCCTGCACTCCTTCACCCGACGCGGACTATGACGCACGCACTGCCACACCACTGGCGACTGTGGTTCATCGCCGCGAGCATCGCGACGCTGCTCGTTCCCGACATCGGCGTCGCCGACAGCGCGGGCGGCCAGTTGCTCCTGCGCCCGCACTGCGAACTGGCGCAGCAGGAGCAGTGCCCGCAGTACCTGGCGGAAGACCCGACGACGCTGCAGACCCCGCCGCTGAAGGTGGGCGATACGCTCGACCTGGATGTCGCGTACCTGAACACCACGTCTTCGCCCGTGCAGCGCGTGCGCGCGTGGATCGCCTACGATCCGGCGGTGTTCGAGGGCAAGACGGTCTCCGTGCTCTCCGTGCTGCCGCTCACCACGCCGGGCGAGACCGATTTCTCGCCACAGGACGGCTACATTCGGATCCAAGCCACGCACCCGACACGCGCAAGCACCGATCCCATCATTCCCGTGGCGCGTATCCAGCTGACGGTGAAGAGCGTTCCCGCCGGCTCGTCGTGGGTGCTCAGCTTCTACGACGTGAAGGCGGGCATCGACGGACACACCTTCGCCGCCAAGAGCAACCAATCCACGGAACAGAACCTGCTCGCGCCGGAGCAGAGCGCGCTGCGCGTGTACCTGCAGGGTACCCCGACCGCCGCAACCTCCTCCACTGTGGCGACCGCCGTTTCCTCCTCCGCGGATGCGACATCCTCGCAGGCAGCGCCGCCAGCGGCCACTACCGATTCTTCCGAGGCGACAGCGACGACGTTCCCGCTCCTGCAGGTCCAGAACGTGACAGTCACGACCGAAGGCAGCGCCATTTTCCTCGCCTGGGACGCACTGCGCTCGTCGGAGCTGCAGGGGTACAACGTGTACTACGGCACCAAATCCGGACAGTACGTGCAGCGCAAGAGCGTGGCCGCCGATGCCACGTCGCTGGCGCTCCGCGGCCTGCCGCTCGACGCGGTGTACTACCTCGCCGTGCGCGGCGTGAGCCGCAGCAACCAGGAGAGCGCCTTCAGCCAAGAAGTGGGGGTGAAAGTCGGCGATCCCGCCACGGCCACCTCGCCCATGCGCGGGCTCCCGAAAGGAGCGCCGAAAAATCCGGTCAAGACCGGAACGACGTCTACCGTTCCCGGCGAAGCCGGCCTCCCTTCCCTGCTCCTCCTCGTCCTTATCATGTCCGCTTCCGCCGGCACGCTGGCCGCCTTCCGCCGCCAGCTCGGCCCTCGCTGAACCATG
>CAZTYD010000021.1:2047-6350 GCA_964618035.1 uncultured Candidatus Peribacteria bacterium | reverse complement strand
TTCCACCGGCGACAGCGATGAAGTCTTGATCTCCGCGATCCACGACGACAGCGCGCCCGTGTCGGTTCCCATCGCCGCCTCGGCCACGACGATGTCGCGGCGACCCGCCGCGCTGGTGGGCATCCTCATCGTCGTGCTGCTCGGCGTCACCTACTCGGGCGGCTGGAGCGACCTGATCCAGGGCATCGCGGCCATACGGGCGCAACTCGGCTCATCGCAGCAACAGAAGGAGCCGGCCGCTCCATCGTCTCCCGTCACCCAGCCGACCGTCGCGCTCACCGCCGCCGGCGTCGTGCCGCCGGCCATCACCGTGCGTCCCGGCGACACCTTCGTCATCCGCAACGACACCGACACGCTGCAGATCATCGAATCGAAGACGCTGTTCGAGTCCGACGGCTCCGCGCTCAGCACGGCCGCCATCGCCCCCGGCGCCAGCGAGACGATCACGCTGTCTCTCACGCAGCTTCCCGGATCGTACGGCTTCGCATCGGCCGTCAATCCCTCGCTCGCCGGCACGGTGAACGTGAACGATGCGGGTAAGGTCGGCTTCGGCGACAGCTTGGGCGACGTTCCGCTCAGTACCGGCAACGGGAATCTTCCAGATGGAGCGCTCCCCACGCCGACTCCTGCCGACACGGCGGGTGCGGGCCCGTCAGATCCTGCGTACCCATCGGCGGATCCGCAGCATGCTGCCGCGACGCCGACGGCTCCACCGTCGGATGCGGCGGTACCCGGCAGCGGCGATACGAACAACGTTCCGACGCAGGCATTGCCCCAGAATCCCTTCACGGTGGGCAATCCCTCACAATCCGTGTTCACCGCGGACGGGCAACCCGCAACCGGCACCGCTCCGCACGCCGGTGCCGCGCTGGCGCCAAGCCGACTCAATCCGCCTGCCAATGCCGACAGCGGACCAGCTGTCTGGCTCGTGTTCGGTCTGAGCGGCGTCGCACTGCTTGCGATCGCGAGCAAGCGCATCCATCTTGTCTGAGGAAGAGCCCGGCACGCTCGGATGCGCGGCTACTTGAACGTTGCAATCGTAGGCGTGGATGTGGTGCTGATCCGAGGAACCAAACGCACTGCCACCGCTTCGAACAGCACCGACAGCACGCGCCCCATCACGAGGAGGAACAGGGAGAGCGGCACGTCTTCCAGGAAGAATTGGGCGGCGGCGTGCATGCCGAACCATCGCGTGGGATGGTTGTACCAGGAACCGGGGCGCGTGATGGCCGAGACGGGGAAGAGGTCGACGAAGAGGATCCGCACCGGCAGCGGGGGCCAGAAACCCGTGTCGAGCCAGATCTTCGTCTGGTAGAGCACGAGCGCGACGAACAAGCTGACGCCGAGCCACACCAGCACCGACGTGACGAAATCGATGATGCGGAAAGCGACGCGGGGCTTCTTCGTCTGCACTCTCTGCGGCCACTGCATGGGGGAGACAATAGGCGAGAATGAGAGGAGATGCAATGGAGAGAACCATGGGGGAAAGGCCACAAGATTGCAAGACTGCAAGATTGCAAGGAAGACCCAAGGGAAGAACTCTTGGAATTTGGTTTGGATTCTTGCAGTCTTGCAATCTTGCAGTCTTGAAGTCTTACCCTCCACACACCGGGTTCGGGTGCGACACGATCTCCGTCGCGTAGTGCGTCGTCACGTAGAATTTCCCGCTCGTAGGATCGGCAGCCACACCCATGCCGACGATGCGGAAATCCGGGTTCATGATGCTGTTGTAGTGCGGCCGGTACGCTTTCTCTTTCTCCGAGAGGTACAGATCGAACGTAGATCGGAGACCCTTCAGAAATGACTGTGTGCAGTCGCCTTCGCCGCAGGTGTAGTAGCCCCAGCCGATATTCTCGGTGAACGTCGAGCGGTGCTCGTTCTTGAACGACAGATCGAGCGTGTCGAACCACTGTACCATGCGGTTGTAATCGTAGTAGGCGGTCTGGCCGGCGCGCTTGTGCGAGATGGCGCCCTTCTTTCGTGCCTCGTCGGACCACAGGGCGGCCGTCTGCGACAGGTGGCGATCGTAGCGGTAGGCCGGCAATCCCTGCGCCGCCCGCTCGCCGTTGATCCACTGCAGCCACACGCGCCGCACTTCTTCCGTATCCACATGGGGAATGTCTTCCTGCGCGTCCTCCTCGCACGTCGCGCTCAGCAGCGCATCGCTCGTCGCCGATGCTTCGTCGCGCACACGCTCCTTCAGGCGCCAGATCATCTCGGCCGCCTCGGCGCGCGAGAGGTCGGCTTGCGGCGATTCGATCGTGGGAGGGATCGCCTGCGCATCGGCCAATGCGATGATAGACGGCGCATACCACACCGCGCCCTTCGCCTGCCGCTTCGCCGACAATCCGAAGGCGGCCCGGAGGACCGCCGACGCCTCGCCGGCCGTGATACGATCCGACGGGCGGAAGCGCGCATCGCCGTCCGGCACCACCCACTTCCGCCGGTACGCCGCGCACAGGTAGCGGCCGTACCACTGCCCCTTCGGCACGTCGGCGAACGGGCGCTTGTCCGGGAACTGGCATGATTCGATCTCTTTCTTGGGCACCGCGGCGGCCGCGGCGGCCTTGATGAACTCCGCCCGCGTCATGCTCCTGTCGGGATGGAAGGCATCGCCGTCGCGGCTCATGATGCCGCGGTCGATCGCGTACTGGATGGCCTGGCGCCCCGGCGTCGTCTCGTAGACGTCGTCGAGCGGCTTGGATCCGGCGTGGACCGTTCCGATCGCGGAGAGGAACACGCCGATGAACACGGCGAATTGTCTCGATCGCATACGGCAGCGAGTATACCAACCCAGAAGCAGTCCGGCCCACACGTTCGCAATTTTGCAAGCGACTCGCGGCGCATGGCGCAAGCGATCTGGCGAGTTTTTCTACAGCAGTTGTCCGAGCTGCGCCAGCACCCCCTGCCACAGCATCTGTTCCAGCCCATCCATCACGCCGGTCCAATGCCTGCGCATGCGCTCGCGCTCGGCCCGGCTGCGCAGCTTCTCCTGATGAATGTGGATGGAAGATTTCTTCCCCTTCGGCGCGACGCGGATCTGCAGCGTTGTCGGCTGACCGCGCGCAGCGGGCTTCCAGGTGAGGCGCAGCATCTTCCCCGCAGCGTACGAACGCACTTCGCCTATCGTGCCGTCATCCGTCTCGTACGATTGCCCTATCTTCGTCGGAACTTTTTTGATCGATCCAAGCCACAGCGAACGGCCTTCCTCGCTGAGGAGAAGATCCCACGCCTGCCGCGCCGTCAGCGGGAACGTGCGCGTCACGCCCACCTCGTAGCCGGCAGATTTCGTCTCACCAACAGCGCGGCGGCCGCGCATCTGCTCGTACCCCACTGTCACCATCTGACACCACCAACCTGCGCTCTTCGCGCCACGGCCGGCAGGCCAGCCGCCCGTGTATTCCCGCTGCAACAGCTTCGCGATCTCACCGTGCGACATTGCTTTGGCACCTTCTTTATCCAGCACCCTACCCCACTCCTTCCACGTCATACCCGTGGCTTTGAGAACCGCTTCGTCGGAGATGCGTAATTGTATCTTCGGCATAGCTGTTTGGGAATTGCAGTCTTGCAGTCTTGGGGCCTTTTTCAAAGTTCTTTACCCTTCACAGAGCACAATTCTCTACTATAATCTCCCCCAGTGGGTCGGTACCGAAGCGGTCAAACGGGCCTGACTGTAAATCAGGTGGCTCTGCCTTCGCTGGTTCGAGTCCAGCCCGGCCCACCAGGAATAAAGAACTAAGACTGCAAGAATGCAAGATTACAAAAGGGCGAGAAGTGTACCCTGAGCGAGGCCGCAGCCGAGTCGAAGGGAGTCCAGCCCGGCCCACCACACTTCGCGCAGCGAAGTGTGCCCCGCGAAGCGTAGCGAAGTGGGGCCATAACTCCCTCATGGGCTGCACTACGCGTGGCAGGCCAGACGAAAGAACCACGACTGCATGACTGTAAATCCCAAATTCTTTTAAGAAAAGAGCCGCCCCCGCGGCTCTTTCTCGTTCTTGTGGATGCACCCTGCGCGTGTTTCCCCAGTGCTCCGCTCGAGCGCTTCACGCGATGGGCAGTTTGCCCCGGTGCATCCTCCCCATTCCCTTCTTTTCCTCAGTGCGGATCGACGTGAGGACGTTGCCGCTCAAGGGCAACGAGGCCGGCAGCATCGTCCCTTGCTCTTTCCCGGCCGCTCCACCGCCCTCGACGTATCTGCGAGGCGCCGTGACGAAGACGAAGACGTTCGCCGTGCCCATCGATCCGTCTGGGAACGTGCGAGTGCGTGTCTTCATGCGTGTCGGGGAAAGAAGTACGAAGCGAT
>CAZTYD010000021.1:0-2037 GCA_964618035.1 uncultured Candidatus Peribacteria bacterium | reverse complement strand
ATGACCTGCGAGGAGTATAGGCAGAGGTCTTTAAGGAAGGATTAAGGCGCCTTTGTCGCTCCACATCCGGCAGTGAGCCTGCCCTCCCTCGTCTCCCCTCGGGATGACAGGCTGGATTGTTGAGCTGCATTTTCTGTCTTCTCTCTTGGTACTTCATTTGCAATCTTGCAGTCTTGCAATCTTGAAGTCTTTCACTTAGTTGGTTCCAACTGCTTCTTCGCCATCCGCGCCGCCGCGATGTTCGTCACGAACCGCGGCAGGCTCGAGAGGATCTTCGGCTTGATGCCCGGCACGTGGATGTCGTCTTTGCGCATCAGCGCCTCGTAGCCCTGCTTGGCAATGTCGTACACATTCCCCGCGGTGTTCGGGTTCTCGAACGCCTTGGCGTGCGCCATGCCGGCACGCTCGTCGAACTGCGTGTCGGTCTGGGGCGGGCACAGGCACGTCACCGACACGCCCGTGTCCTTGAGCTCCTCGCGCAGCGCTTCGGAGAAGCTGAGCACGTACGCCTTCGTGGCGTAGTACACCGCCATCAGCGGCCCGGGCTGGAACGACGCGATGGAACCCAGATTCAGAACGTATCCCTCTCCTCGATCGATCATCCGCGGCACGAGGTGCCGCGTGAGGCTGGTGAGGCTCACCATGTTCACCGTCATCATCTCGAGCAGATCCTTCCAATCCGTTTCGTGGAAGAGACCGTACGTTCCCACGCCCGCGTCGTTCACCAGGACGTGCACGTCGATCTTCTTCCTCCTCAACTCCCTGGCAATTTTCTCGCCGCTGTCGGGCTTCGCCAGATCCATTTCGATCACGTGGACCGCGCGGTTGAAATCGGCTCGTATCTGCGCCGCCGTGCTCTTCAGTTCCGTCCTGTCGCGCGCCACGATCACCAGATCGTAGCCTTCGTCGGCGAAAATGCTCGTGAGCTCGCGGCCGATGCCGCTGCTCGCGCCGGTGATGAGCGCGACCTTCTTCATGGAATGGGAACACTGCGCCCTGTCTGACGGGGCGGTTTTTCACGACTTACCGAATGCGCGCCCGCTTTATTGACTAAATTTAATATTAAGTCATAATATGATTATGACGGTCATCATCCCGAAAGGTGTTCTCTTCGATCTCGATGGCACGCTCATCCGTGATACGTCCCCGCACTACGAACGCGCATTGCAGGAGGCATGTGCGTTGCACAGCATCACGCTCAATAGACCGGTTGATCCGTCGATAGCCGAGCGTAACTTAATTGAAATCCTGCTGGATGAGGGCGTCCCAGCCAAAATTATTGCAAACGTCGTTCGCGAACGAAGAGTGAGAATCAACGCACTCCTTGAAACCAGCATCATGCCCACAGAGGGAGCGCAGGAATTGCTGATGCTTCTCGTTGAGAACGACATTCCGCGCGGCCTCGTGACGGATGCGGGAAGGGTATACGTCGATCGAATCAGTCGGTGCGTTCCCATCAAGCAATGGTTCGATGGATACCCCATCGTCACGCGCGATACTCTCGCAGAGAATACGCTACAAAGAAAACCGGCTCCCGATTCGCTTTTGCATGCGGCCCGCCTGTTGAAGATGGATCCATCCACCCTCGTGTATGTCGGCGACCGCAGAGAGGATGTGCACGCCGCGATCGATGCCGGCATGCAAAGTTGCTTCGTTGGCCCGGATATCGACTACGTTCTCTCGATACTCGCCACACAGACGGCAAGCTCGCTGCGAGAACTTTTCCATCGCATGACAGATACCGACTGAGCGTGCGAAAAGAGGACGGCTAGCCGTCCTCTCTCGTTCATTCGATTACCCGACGCACATTATCTGGCCGCGGGCGTCTGCGCGCCGGGGTTCGCGACCGCCGGCGGATTCACCTTGGGCAAGTTCACGTTGATGTCATAGCGTGAGGGCGTCGGCGTCGGGGCCGGCGATGCGGCAAAGCCGAAGGGGTACGCGCGGGCGAGGAACAGCGCGAAGCCGGCGACGATGAGGATGACCAGAAGCGCGACGATCCACATGCCGGCGGAATCGGAGGAATCCGTCTCCTCC
>CAZTYD010000020.1:0-9842 GCA_964618035.1 uncultured Candidatus Peribacteria bacterium | reverse complement strand
AAATTACGGGAAGTTTAGTGTCAGAATTATCAGTCGGAATTTTAGAGTGCTAGCACTCGAAGTCAAGAGTGAACACGCGAGATGCCGGCGCACCGAAGCTAACAGGAGGACCGAGGCAGTGGACCGCGCGAGCCGTCCTCACTACACTTGTCTTCCGTGGAAAGGCACGGACTTCCCTCGGCTCCTTCGCAATCGCGTCAAGGATTCACCCTGATGGAACTGCTGATTGTAGTCGCGATCCTCGCGATACTGATGTCGATCACGATGACGATGATCGGTGGGGCCATGGAGCGGGCGCGCGCGGCGCGGGCGAAGGCGGAGTTCTCCGAGATCGCCAAAGCCGCTCAGCAGTTTGTCGTTGATAATGGCGGCACCTGGCCGCCCGACGCCGATCGATCGATACCGCCGGGCATCGAGGCCTACCTGGGCCCGGGCAATTGGCCCGTCGGACCCTGGGAGGGGAGCGTGTACGATTGGGATAACTTCGAGACCCAGACGGGCGAGAAGACGTATCAGATCTCCCTGCGCTTCTGTCCGTTGGGCGAACCGGAGAACTGCAAATTCCCCGACGAGCCCTGGGCGAAGGACTTCGACTACTTCAGCAGCGTGTACTTCTGCATGGGCGGGCAGTGCCGCGCCCACATCCACCAGCCGGCCGATCATCCCGGCTACTGCATCAACTGCATCCAGCAGCCGTAGCAGCCGATGCGACTATCGGTTTGCAGGAAGAATGCGTCACTGCCGCACCTGCCCATCCCCCCGAACCACCCACTTGTAGCTCGTCAGCTCGCGAATCCCCATGGGGCCCCGGGCGTGGAGTTTCTGCGTGGAGATGCCGATCTCGGCGCCCATGCCGAACTGCGCGCCGTCACTGAACCCGGTGGAGGCGTTGGCGTAGACGGCGGCCGCATCGACTTTCTTCAGGAAGATATCGATCGACGCCTGATCCTCGGACACGATCGCCTCGCTGTGCTTGCTGCCGTGCGCGGCGATGTGCGCAATCGCTTCCTCCAGGGTGCCCACCGTCTTGATCGACATCTTCAGCGACAGGAACTCCGTGCCGAAGTGCTCCGGCTTCGCGCGGTGCAGCAGCGTGTCGTCGTACCCGCCGTCGAGCACGGCGAAGGATTCGCCGTCGGCGAAGATCTCGACGCCGTGATCCCTCAGCGGCTGCACGATGGTCATCAACTGTGAAAGCAACTCGCGGTGCACGATGAGCGTGTCGAGCGCGTTGCACACGCTCACGCGGCGCGTCTTCGCGTTGAGCACGATGGCGGATGCCTTCTGCAAGTCAGCCGACATGTCGACGTACGTGTGCACGATGCCGGCGCCCGTCTCGATGACGGGCACCCGCGCGTGCTCGCGCACGTGCTTGATGAGTCCCGCGCCGCCGCGCGGAATGATGACGTCGATGGCCCCGTGCGCGCGGAGCATCTCGTCGGTTTCCGCGTGGTCCGTGCCCAGCAGGTGGATCGCATGTTCATCGATGGCGTGCTTCTTCAGAACTTTCTGAATGACACCGACCAGCGCGCGGTTGGAGTGGATGGCATCGCTGCCGCCCTTCAGCACGCAGGCATTTCCCGACTTGAAGCACAGCGCGAACGCGTCGACCGTCACGTTCGGCCGCGCTTCGTAGATGATGCCGACGACGCCGAGCGGCACGCTGATCTTGCTGAGGCGGAGTCCGTTGGGCCGCGTGCGCTCCTCCAGCACGACGCCGAGCGGGCTCGGGAGCCCGATCACCGTGCGGATGTCATCGGCGATGCCCTGCAATCGATCGTGCGTGAGCTTCAGACGATCGTGCTTCGGATCGTCCGGCTGCATGGCGGACAAATCCTTCTCATTCGCTTTCAAAATCGTCCTCTCGTTGCTCACAAGCGCGCGCGCGAGATCGCCGAGCACGGCATTGATCCGCTGATCATCGAGATCGATCAGCGTGACGCTGGCCGCCCGCACCGCCGATAGCGTCTGGAGAAAACTCATGCGCCGAGGGAGCGGGACCGATTCTCCGCCGCTTCGACGGCGCGCGCAACCAGCCGTGCCAGATCGTCGCCCTCGAACGAGCGGAGGGCCGCTTCCGTCGTGCCGCCCTTCGAGGCAACCGCCTCCTTCCACTGTTGAGGCGTCATATGTCCCTGCTGCATCAGCAGCCCGCTGGCGATGAGCACCTCGCGCGCCATGAGCGCGGAGGCTTCCGCGGAAAATCCTTTCCTGATGGCCTCGTTCTGCAGGAGTTCGCCGAGGTAGAAGAAGTACGCCGGGCCGGAGCCGGCGAGAGCCGTGAAGGCGTCGATCGACGATTCGTCGTCCAATTCCGTCTCGGAGCCGGTGGCATTGAAGAGGTGTCGCGCAAGATCTTTCTGCGCGGATGACACGCCCGGACCCGCCACCCACGCCGTCATCCCGTGCCCCACCTGCACGCCGAGGTTGGGCATGGATCGAATGACCGATTGCGTGCGGAGCTCGCCGCAGAGTTTCCCCAGCGGCACGCCCGCCATGATGGAGATGACGAGCTTGCCCTCCAGCGGCACGGAGAGCGATGCCGCCACTGCGTCGAACGCTTGCGGCTTCACGGCGAGGAGCACCACGTCCGCCTGGCCGACGGCCTCGTTGGCGTCGGCGGTCATCACCGCCGCCGAGAGATCCGTCATGTTCGCGCCGTTCGCGTCGCAAAGCGCGAGGCGCAGGGAGGGGAAGGCGGCCGAGAGGCGGAACGCGTACGCGCCGCCCATCTTGCCGACGCCGATGATGGCCAGAGAGGTGAGCATCAGTAGAGGTAAAGGTAATCGTAGTGGATGAGCGGTTTCTGGTTCTTCTGACCCATGGCCGCGCGCGCCTGCTCGGCGTCGTACCGCGCGACGCCGATGCCGATGCCTTTTCCCTCGCTGTTGCATACTTTGATCAGGTCGCCCTTCTGGAAATTCCCTTCGATCCTGCTGATGCCGATGGGCAGCAGGCTCACGGCCTGCTCCTTGCTCGAGAGGATCTCGACCGCGCGTTCGGTGAGCGTGACGCGCCCGTTCGCATTCGCGCGTCCCTCGCTGCTCGCCATCCAGCGCTTGACGCTGGAGGTCGATCGCTTGGCCGGGAAGACCGTGCCCACTTTCTCCCCGGCCATCAGGCGCAGCAGGTTTCCCTCGATCCTGCCCGAGGCGATGTGCGTGGGGATGCCGAGCGACGCGGCTTTGAGCGCCGTCTCGCACTTCGTGTGCACGCCGCCGCGGCCGAATGTCGATTTCTCGGCCTTGAGGTACTGCCGCCACTCGTCCGACGCGCCGTCGATCTCGGGGATCAGGTCGCAGGTGGGATCCTGCGGATCGCCGGTGTAGATGCCCTGCACGTTCGTGAGGAGAATGAGCGCGTCGACATCCAACATGGTGGCGATGAGCCCGGCCAGTTCGTCGTTGTCGGTGAACATCAGCTCGGTGATGGACACGCTGTCGTTCTCGTTCACCACCGGCACGATGCGCTCCCCCACCAGCGCTTCCAGGCACTTGCGCATGTTAAGGTAGTGCTCGCGGTCGCGAAAATCCTCCTTCGTGGCCAGCACCTGCGCGGCGGTGATGCGCTCGTGCGCGAAGAGCCGCTCGTACATGTGGATCAGCTTGATCTGCCCCACGGCGGAGAGCACCTGGCGGCTGGAGATGCGGCTCAGCTCGCGCGACGGCTTCACCACGGCGCGGCCGGCCGCCACGGCGCCCGATGTCACGAGCACCACTTCCACGCCCTGCTGCATCAGCTGCGCGATCTGCTGCACGAGCGAGTGGATCACCTGCTGATCCAGGAACCCGTCCTCACGCGTGATCACGTTCGTGCCGACTTTCACCACGATGCGCTTGTAGCGGGGCGAGTTCATTCCGTTACATTATGGGGATGTTTCCGGTTTTGTCGACGGGACTTCTCCTGTCGATCTCGGCGTGACTGCCGGCGCCGTACCGCATTCTTGCGTCTGTTACAACAAGAATTCCTCAGATAGACTGTGGCCGCATGGTGACGCTCCACCCGCCGCAGCTGCGTGCCGTCGATGACGACGGTCCCCGCCACGCCACGTGGCTCGAGCTCTTCTACGATCTCGTGTTCGTCATTGCCATCGGCGCGGTGAACCAGCGGTTGTCGACGCACACGTCGCTTCGCGATATCACGTTCGACGTGCTGTTCTTCGTGCCCGTCTGGTGGGCGTGGGTGGGGCACACCATCTACGCCAACCGGTTTGACGTCGACGATCTGCCCTACCGCATTCTCACGTTCCTGCAAATGCTCGGAGCGCTTGGCATGGCATTGACGATGCAGGATGCGCTGGAGGGGAACGGCCGGTCATTCGCCCTGTCGTACATCTGCGTCCGGCTGATTCTCCTGATTCTCTACGCGCATGCCTGGCTGCATGTGCCGCGGGCGCGGCCCATCGCGCGATTCTACCTGCTGGTATTCGGGACCGGCATGGCACTCTGGATGCTCTCGCTCTTCTTCCCGTCGCCGTTGTTCCTGCTGCTATGGGCAGCCGGCATGCTCTTCGACATGATCATGCCGTGGTTCGCGCGGCCGCTGCTTTCCACCGCGGAGCTCGATGCCCGCCACCTGCCCGAACGCTTCGGCCTCTTCATCATCATCATGCTGGGCGAGCAGATGTTCGCGGTCGTGCGCTCGCTGGAGGGCACGGTGTGGACCGGCACCGCTATCGCCGGCGCCCTGCTCGCGTTCCTCATCGCCGCCGCGACGTGGTGGTTCTACTTTGAGTACCTGGACGTGTGGCAAGACAGCCGCTGCCTGCGTGGCGGGCAGCCGTTCATCTACGGGCACCTCACCCTCGCCGCCGGCATGCTGCTGGCGTCGGTGGGGCTGGAGCACGTCATCGCCGGCGGATGGAACCCGGTGCCGCCGCATGCCGCGTGGCTGCTCAGCGTCGGCACGATCCTCTGGCTGCTCTCGCTCGTGCCGCTCGACTACGCCACCTCGCACTGCCGCGAATCGCACCAGGTGCCATGGCCGCCGGTGAGCGCCGCCGTCTGCATTGCCCTCCTTCGCGCGTTCGACATGTTCACGTCCCTCACCACGCTCGCGCTGCTCGCGGTGATCCTGCTGGCGCACGTGGTGATCGAAGAAGTCCGGTTCCATCGCCTGGGCAGGCACGAGTAGCAAAAAAGGCCTTATCGTCCCGCGGGAGTGTGGTACCATGCGCCCCGCGTCGACAGACATGTCGATCGCGGTGATCCTTCTTGAATTTGCCAGATGGCTCTTCGACAGGCTCAGGGTAAACTCCTTACTGTCGGAAAGCGTTCTGGCAGCAGATCATTCAGTACACGTGCCCAGATGGCGGAATTGGTAGACGCGCACGCTTCAGGAGCGTGTATCCTCACGGGTGTGGAGGTTCGAGTCCTCTTCTGGGCACCAGTAACAACATAATCATCAAGAATACGACTATTGAGGTGGACGAGAAGTTTACCCTGAGCTTGCCGAAGGGAGTCCTCATCTGGGCACCAACCCGCGCCTCGCAGGTTGCCCGCCGGAGTCCTGTCTTTGAGCAAGTTCTGCTTGCACGGGGGCGAGGCTCCGGTTGGCAAGCCATGCAGGCGTCGCATGGAAGCAACAGGGCGGAGAGCCAATGGAGGATTCGTGCCTGCCCATACTTTTCCAATGCCGAGTCTCAAGGCGCGCGCCCATGGGAACTTGCTTGCCCTGGTGCTCTCTACCTTCCGCGATCCGATATCGATTGGCCTGGCACGTACATCATCGCTTGCACATCCTGAATGCCGAGCGGCCGCCGGCTGAGGATGCGCGCGTTGGTGGGATCCAGGATCCACAGCTCGGCATCGCCGCCGAAGATCGTCTCCATCGTCACCGCGTAGAGCGTGTCGTCGGGCCCGAAGGCCAGGGCCGAGACGTACGGGCCGCGGAGGCTCAGCCAATCGTTGTGCGGGTTCGAGACGAGGACTTTGTTCGGCGGCGCCAGGCTGCCGATCTTCGTGCCCTGCCCCGTCTGCAGATCGACGGAGAACAGCGAGGGCAGGGTGTGGTAATTGCCCCATAGTGGCTCCGCATCGGTGCCCATGTTGATCTGCGTTCCCAAGTCCGACGCGACGAGGCCGTAGGTGGGGGAGTATGCCATGCCTTCGACATCGAGAAAATCCGACCCGAACGGACCGACGGCCTCGCTCGCGCCGCTCGTCGGATCGATGCGCAGAAGGGTGTGCGAGCACATGAGGCAGTAGCCACCTGGGCCGACATCCGCAGAGGCGTAGAGCCACGGCCCGATGGCCGCCATCCCCTCTGCGACCATCGTTCCCTCGCCGGCGAGACCGGAGAGCGACGGGCCCAACTCGGCCTGGCCGGTCGCCGAGTTCAAGCGGAACAGTCCGGGCGTTCCCGACCAGTACACGCCCAAGCCATCGAACTGATTCGCGGCTGACGGGATGAGTTCCTCGGGGTCGTCGATGGGAATCGAGACGGGCTGGGCCTGCACCGCCAGCGTCGAGAGATCGATGCGGTACATGTTCGTACTGCTCATGCTGAGCGCGACCAAATGGTCGCCCGTCCCAATGCGCAACGGCATCAGCGTCGCATCGCTCGGGTCCACGACGACGACGAGGTACAGCGCCGAGGGCGTAGGCGAGACGTCGCCCGCACCCATCCACGTGATGCCGTTGCGCGCCGCGAATTCCTGCAGGTTCTGTCCCAGTGCACCCTGCATCGCGTTCTGGGTGGCGAAGAACCGGCCAGGGAATCGTTGCGCGAAGGGCAGCGACGGATCCGCGCTCTCCTGTCCGGTGTACTCGTACGCGTACGCCTGTTCGTTCCCGCCGTCGGCGTACCGGCTGATCATCTGCTCGAAGCGCGCGGCTGTCGGCTCGGCCGTGGCTCTCGCCAGGTACAGCCGGCTCTGATGCAGCACGACGCAGTGGTCGAGCGTGAATCGGTAGACCGGCACGATTCCCTTGCGTCCCATCAGCGTCATGCCTTCTTCGTTGCAGAGTGGCGCTGCCGCATGGACAAGGCCGACGGACATCAACAGCGCGCAGAACACCGCGAGCATGATGTACGACACGATGATCGTCGGTCGCTTGCCTATGACGGCGTACACGTGAGTAATATCGATCAAATGCCGAGAGTGTACGAGAGTTGCCTTTCTCCTTCAATTGCCGTCGGTGCCGGTGACACGCGCAATGCTCCTTGCGCGGCGCTCATGACGCCGGGATGAATCGCATCGAGAGCGAGTTGACGCAGTGGCGGGTGTTCTTCTCCGTCAGCCGCTCGCCCTCGAACACATGGCCCAGGTGCGCGCCGCAGTGGGCGCACTGGATCTCGGTGCGCATGCCATCGGCATCGGGAATGCGTTTCACGGCGCCGGGAACTGCGTCATCGAATGCCGGCCAGCCGCAGCCGGCATCGAACTTGTCGGTCGACCGGTACAATTCCGCATTGCAGCGGCGGCAGATGTAGGTGCCCGCTTCGTAGAAGTCGTCGTACTCGCCAGTGAAGGGCGGCTCGGTGCCCTTGTCTTCAATGATATGTTTTTCGGCGGCGGTGAGGCTATTCCCATCCATGAATGGATTGTATCAGGGAAGAAGAAAAAATGCTGAACAATTGACAGATAGTCGGCAAGGCGAATAATGACACTATGACATCCAGGAGACGTGAGACGGTGCAGCAGAAAGTTGAAGAATTCCTTCAGAAGAGGGACGAATCGTTTTTTACACAGCGCAATCGCTTGGTCGATGCTATCCACCAGGAGCAGTACGGAACATCATCCGTGTCCGAAGGGGCATCGCGAGCGAACGTCTGCGGCTACGTCGCGTGCGCCGTGCGCCACGGAGTGCATCAATTGTTGGGAGAGAAAGTTCCAGTACACACCGTCTACGGAACCTTCGAGCACGAGAATGGGCATACGTACCCGCACTTCTGGGTAGACGTGGGAAGCAGCAGGGGATTCATCGTCGACGGTTCCGCCGGGTACTTCGATCCGCAGTACGAGCGTCAGTTTCTTATTGCCTCGCGAGATGTGCTGAAACTCTACGGAGTGGAAGAGTATGTCGGCGGCGGTTCAGCCGAGGAAGATGCCCTCCTGAGGACGTTGCTTGAGCAGAAGGATCATCCCTTCAGGCCATACCTCTTGAATCGTCCGCAGATCATCCGAGAGTACCGGCAGCTCGTCGCTACGCTCCTCGCCGGTCCACATCGTCAGGTATGATGCCCGCATGCGATTGAGACTGAGCGATACTCGTACGTTCGCCGCTGCCATTGTTGGCGTTGTCGCCGTGCACGCACTCGCGCTTTCGCTGATGGGCCGGATTCCGTACTGCGCCTGCGGCTTCGGGCTGTGGACGAACAGCGGATGGTCCGCCAGCACGTCGCAGCACTTGGGCGATCCGTACTCCTTCTCGCACGTGCTGCACGGCATCATCTTCTACGGCGTGCTGCGCCTCGTCGCGCCGCGGCTGAGCGTGCGGCAGCGCCTGCTGCTCGCCGTGCTCATCGAAATCGCATGGGAGCTCTTCGAGAACACTCCCTTCGTCATCGAGCGGTACCGCACGGCCACGGCGTCGCTCGACTATTACGGCGACAGCGTTCTGAACTCCGTCGGCGACGTGCTCTCGACCATCATCGGTTTCTGGCTCGCGGCCAAGTTATCGTGGAAGTGGACGCTGGCGATCGCCATCCTCATCGAGTTGATCATGCTGTACTTCCTGCGCGACAATCTGACACTCAACGTGCTGATGCTCGTGTATCCGGTCGAAGCGGTGAAGCGGTGGCAGACGGGGGGATTATAGGGGGCGACGAGAGTCCTCGATGCACTGCAGACGATAGATTGCCCGGCGATAGCGAGAATCTAGTGGACACCGTAAAATTTCATTGTATTCTCCGGTCCCATTCCGATTTCAGTATGCGCATGCCTTCCTCTCCTTCATACGAAGTTCTCTTGGGCTCAGAGCCACGTTTTACGTCACATGCAGAGGCAGTCGCGACGATGTCCGAGCTAGGATATGATTTCTACCTGAATATTCCATTGGACGCAGACCCGAGGCGCGGGCAGCGGCCGCTCCTGCAGGTCATAGACGACTTCCGATCGAGAGGGATCAAGACCTTACTCACCTCTGCGTTCAATATACGCGGGGAAGCTCTGCCAGATGAAAAAGCCGTATACGTGAGCGTACCGGCTTCGTCGGAAACTGCCGGAGGAACTGTCGATCAGTAGTGCACCGCGGTAATGGTCACGGAGCGCCGCGCGATTTCGTTGCCGCTTAAGTCGCGCGCGATGTAGGTGACGGTGTAGTTGCCCTCGTTGCCGCGCCACGTCCAGTAGTCGACGTTCACGAGCTGCTCCTTGTGCGGGTAATCCTGCTGGCTGTCGCCCATCAGGTTCTCGCCGCCCCCATCTACGCTCCAGTAGAGGTTGTACTGCGACAGGTCGCCCTGCGAGAGGCGCGCCTTGAACGGCTGTTCGCCCGAGACGCGCTGGCCGTCGGTCACCCACCAGATGTCGATGGGACCGCTGAGCGCCGTGACGCTGGAGCTGGAAGAAGAGGTGGAGCTAGAACTCGACGACGAGCTGACGGACGAGCTTGAGGAGCTGGAGCTAGAAGAGGACGATTGGCCGGCGATGAAGGTCGCCACACTGTCGGACCACACGTAGAGCGGATTCCATCCCGGCCCGAAAATGCCCACCTTCACGACGTACTGCCCGTTGGCCGTCGGCGCCCAGTTCACGGTGTACGTCTTCGTCTGGTTCGGCGCGAAGGATTGATTCTCGCTGAACTGCTGCTTCACCTGCGATCCATTCTGGTTATAGATCTCGATGTCGACCACCACGCCGTTGCCGCCGATGTTTGCGGTGTTCGTCACGTTCATGG
>CAZTYD010000019.1:0-10114 GCA_964618035.1 uncultured Candidatus Peribacteria bacterium | reverse complement strand
ATATTTTTCCTCGCGAATGGATAATTTTCCATTTTCAATTCTCAATTATCAATTCCCCCTTCTCTCCTATGGCAGCTGCCAGCGTAAAAACTCCTAAATTGGCCGTTCACATCCGGCCCATCGGCGACCGCGTCGTCGTCCGCCCGCTCGAGAAAGAGAACGTCACCGCCTCCGGCATCGTCATTCCCGAGACCGCCTCCGGCGAGAAGCCGCAGGAAGGTGTTGTCATCGCCGTGGGCAAGGGCGGCGTCGGCAAGGACAGCGTGAACCCCTCGGAGTTCGTGAAGGTGGGCGACACCGTCCTCTTCGGCAAGTACGCCGGCGACGACGTGAAGCTCAAGACCACCGACGGCAAGGACATCGAAGTCAAGATCCTCCACCTCGATTCCATCCTCGGCATCGTCGAAGAAAAATAATTTCCTCTGACCATTCTCAATTTTCCATTCTCAATTCCTCCCCTCATCACCATGCCAGCCAAACAACTCATCTTCAGTAACGACGCGCGCGAGAAGCTCCTCAAGGGCGTCACCAAGCTCGCCAGCGCCGTCTCGGCCACCATGGGCCCGCTGGGGCGCAACGTGTGCATCGAGAAGAAGTACGGCGGCCCCACCGTCACCAAGGACGGCGTGACGGTCGCCAAGGAGATCGAACTGCTGGACCCGTACGAGAACATGGGCGCCGAGCTCGTGAAGCAGGCGGCGACCAGGACGAACGACGCGGCCGGCGACGGCACCACGACGGCGACGGTGCTCGCGCACGCCATCATGCAGGAAGGCCTGAAGCACCTCGGCAGCGGCAAGAACGCCATCAGCATCAAGAACGGCATCATGAAGGCCGTCGACGCGGTGACGGACCACCTGGAAACGCAGGCGAAGACGGTGAACAAGCGCGAGGAGTACGCCGCGGTCGCGACCATCTCGGCGCAGGACGCGGAGATCGGCGAGCTGATCGCCGAGGTGATCGACGAGGTCGGCAAGGACGGCGTGGTGACGGTCGAAGCCGGCCAGACGCTCGGGCTCGAGAAGGAGTTCGTGGAGGGCATGCAGTTCGACCAGGGCTACATCTCGGCGTACTTCGTCACCGACCCGGCGACGATGAAGGCGACCTTCGAGAAGCCGTACATCCTCATCACCGACAAGAAGATCAGCTCCATCCAGGAGATCCTGCCGCTGCTCGAGAGCATGGCGCAGCGCGGCCGCAAGGAGCTCGTCATCGTCGCCGAGAGCGTGGAGGGCGAGGCGCTCACCACCCTCGTGCTCAACAAGCTGCGCGGCACGTTCAGCACGCTCGCGGTGAAGGCCCCGGCCTTCGGCGATCGCCGCAAGGAGATCCTGAAGGACATCGCCATCCTCACGGGCGGGCGCGTCATCAGCGAGGAGGTGGGCCTCAAGCTCGAGAACGCCACCATCGACGACCTCGGCACCGCGCGCCGCGTGGTGGCCACGAAGGACAACACCATCATCATCGACGGCAGCGGCCGCAAGGCCGACATCGAGGCGCGCAAGGCCGAGATTAAGGCAGCCGTCGAGACGACGAAATCCGACTTCGACCGCGAGAAGCTCGCCGAGCGCCTGGCCAAGCTGAGCGGCGGCGTGGCCGTGGTGAAGGTGGGCGCGGCGACCGAGATCGAGCAGAAGGAGAAGCAGCATCGCGTGGAGGACGCGCTCTCGGCCACCCGCGCGGCGGCCGAGGAAGGCATCGTGCCGGGCGGCGGCACGGCGTACATCCGCGCCATCGAGGCGCTCGACAAGCTCACGCTGAAGAATGAGGATGAGAAGATCGGCGCCGAGATCGTCCGCGGCGCGCTCACGGCCCCTGCGCGCCACATCGCCGACAACGCCGGCGTGGAGGGCAAGGTGGTAGTCGAGAAAGTGATGAGCAATCACAAGGGCAACACCGGCTACAACGCCATGACCGGCGAGTACGAGGACCTGGTGAAGGCGATGGTCATCGACCCGAAGAAGGTGACGCGCTCCGCGCTGCAGAACGCGGCCTCGGTCGCCTCGATGTTCCTCACGCTCGAAGTCGCCGTCACCGAGATTCCGAAGAAGGAGGAGCCGGCCCCGGCAATGCCGGGCGGCGGGATGGGCGACATGGATTATTGAGCTCAACACCCACAGCGGCGGTTCGGTACCGCCGCGATCGGACAAGAAGCCCGGTGAGGAGCCGGGCTTTTTTTGAGTCTTGAATTCTGAGTCCTGAGTCTTGAAGAACGTTCTTCCGTCCTCAAAGAACACACAACCACAAGACCTCCTCCCCACCCTGAACTTCCGCAGGTGCGACCTGAATCCGAAGGTTGAGCTCGTACCCAATGAGAGTCGACACCGCGCCAAGCTATGGCGCTCTCCGGGAGGAAATATTTTCCATTTATGAATATTTTCAGTGTATGGGAGCGGACGTTCGGCCCTCGGATGCGGATCATGATCGCCCGCCGCAGCCGAGGACGGCTGCTGCTACGGTTGAAATTTTTGACGCATCTTCTACTGTTGTCATATATTACATCAGTCGATCAAACCCCTCTCCCTGTACCGGAGGAAGCCATGTCTTCTCTTCAAATTATCGGCATTGTGGTCGGGTTCTACGGCCTCCTGCTACTGATCCTGACAATGGTTCCAAGTCCACAGAACCACGTGAGGCTCAACAGGATGGTCGGCCTCGGCGGGCTGGCCTTCTGCCTGCTCTTCGCGGTCATGGGCTTTTTCATCCGATGAAGGAGCATCGGCAGATCGACCGGAGGGAGCGCCTCGCGCTCCCTCCCGGTTTTTGATTGCGTGGACGACAGGCAATCATTTTCTTACAAAAATACTCCCGCATTTTCTTGGCCGTTCCGTACGACCTGGTTATAACGATTCCCGTATGCCCCGCTCCCACTCCCGCTCCCGGGTGCGCGCGTTTCGCACGCACCTGCTGATCTTTTCCGGCCTGTTCGGCCTCCACGTCGTCCTCTTCTCGTCGGCAATGGCGCGCGATGCGTCGCAGGCGCGCGCGCCCGTGCTGCCGACGGCCGCGCCCGAGACCGGCCGCGTACCCGTGCGCGTCGCGCAGAGGAAGCAGCTGCGAAGGCTGACGAATGATACGGCTGCCGCTCACGCCAAGGGCGTCGCGGCGGCTGCGCCCTCCGCCATAGCGATGCGGACCCAGGCGCCACAGGCGGGTGCCTCCGCCATTGAGACTGCGCGGACCGCGCCGAACGGCATTCCCATTGTGCTCAACATCCCCAGCATCAGCCTTTCGTCATCCATCGAAGAAGAGGGCCTCCTCCCCGACGGCAAGCCGGCCGTGCCCGACGCGACCCGCGTCGGCTGGTACAAACTCGGGCCGCGCCCCGGCGAGAGGGGCAAAGCCGTGCTGATGGGACACCTGAACTCCGCGAGGGGCCCGGGCATCTTCTGGAATCTCAACAAGGTGAAGACGGGCGACCAGATCACGGTGGTGGACGATGGAGGAACCACACGTCACTTCCGCGTGCGAGCCACCAAGCTCTACGACGTGCGCACGGCGCCGGTGGAGGAGATCTTCGGCGCGAGCGACGAGCACCTGCTGAACATCATCACGTGCGCCGGCTCGTGGGACACGCGGCTCGGCCACTACGACGAGCGCTTCGTCGTGTTTGCCGAATCTACCGACACCGTCCTATGAGAGTCATGATCGTCTTCATCACGGTGGATATCTCGACCGTCGTCGCGGAGAACCAGACGGCCGGCGAGCAGACAACGAACTGATAGTCTTGCATAGCTCTTCTCTCGCGAACGAACCTGCGGCGGTAATCCCGTAGCGGTACAAACATCCAGTATGCACCACGCCAGAGCGTGGCGGGAAGCGTTTGATGCGGAAAGTCGGATTTCCGTTCTTTGCGTAAGAAGTGCGGCGGCATCGCGTCTCAACTGTGAACCTCCGCCCACATCCTCCCACTTTTGCCATGAATCCACAGAAGACGTTGGTCGAGTCCGGACAAATTGCCGGTCACGACGCCCAGACATTCCGCGAGCCGGTCAAGTCGCGTTACGCGCGCGCGCTCGGCGCGGGCGGCCGCCGCAAAAAGCAGAATGCCGTGCTGCTCAGCATCATCGTGCCGGTGTTCAACGAGCGCCCGAATCTGCGCCCGCTGGTGGAGCGCATCAGCCAGAGCCTGCGGAACGAGCCCTACGGCTACGAGCTCATCTTCGTCGACGACCGTTCCAACGATCGTTCGGTGGATGTGATTCGCTCGCTGGCCAAGGATTCGTCCCTACAAGTGCTGCGCAAGAAAGGTCGGCAGGGGAAATCGTACTCTCTGCTCGAAGGCTTCCAGCAGGCGCAGGGCAGCATCATCGCCATGATCGACGCCGACCTGCAGTACCCGCCGGAAAAGATCCCCGACATGGTGGAGCAGATGAAGGAGGTCGACATCGTGGTGGCCAACCGCAAGGTGCGCCACACATCCGCGCTGCGGTCGTTTCTCAGCCGCGGGTTCCAGTACGTATTCGGCCGCATGATCCTCTCGCTCAAGACCGACGTGCAATCCGGACTGAAGGTCTTCCGCGCCGACATCCTCCAGCACGTGCGCATGAACCCCTCCGCGTGGGGCTTCGACTACCAGTTCCTCTACAGCGCGCGCCGGTTGGGCTACCGCATCGGGCAGACGGACATCGTGTTCGAGGACCGGAAGTACGGCACAAGCCACGTCAACCTGCTGTTTACGGGGCTCGAGCTCCTGTGGGGCGCGCTCAAGCTGCGGCTGAGTTACCTACCGCGCGATCTTCTACCCTTCCTCTACTACCCGCACGTGTCCGAGTACCATGCGAAGGGCTACGCGAATACCGACGACTTCCTCTTCCTGCCGGAGATCATCAGCACGCGGAGGCACTTCTACAAAGAGACCGTCATCCTGCTGATCGTCACGGCTGCCGCGAGCCTCTTGGGGCTCGCCGGGCTCAGCTGGGCGACCGGCTTCTCGCCGCTGCTCCTCCTCTCCGGGATGCTTGCCGTCGTGTACCTGGGGCTCATTCTCTTCAAGCTCTCGGTGGTGCAGGCGGGCGCCAAGAAGAAGCCCGTCGGCTTCACGAAGCGCGAGATCGAGAGCATCACCGACGAGGAACTGCCGACGTACACGATCCTCATTCCCTTGTACAAGGAAGCGGAAGTGATCCCGCAGATCATCGCCGCCATGGGTCGCATCGATTACCCCACCGACAAGCTCGAACTGATCATCACGCTCGAGGAGTACGACCACGAGACCATCGAGGCCATCGCCGCGGCGAACCCGCCCGCGCACTTCCGCACGCTCATTCTGCCGGACGTGAAGCCGAAGACGAAACCCAAGGCACTCAACGTCGCCTTCCTGCAGACGACGGGAAAGTACCTCGTGATCTACGACGCCGAGATCATCCCGGATCCCGACCAGCTGAAGAAAGCGTACCTCGCGTTCAAGCGCCACCCGGACATCGCGTGCTTCCAGACGCGCCTGGACCACTACAACGCCGATCAGAACTGGATCACGAAGCTCTTCAACGCCGAGTTCTCGTTCCACTACGATCTCTTTCTGCCCGGCATCCAGAAGCTCGGGTACGTCATCCCGCTCTCGGGCCACAGCACGCACTTCCGCCGCGAGGTGCTGGAGGACATCGGCGCGTGGGATCCCTACAACCTCACCGAGGACTGCGACATGGGCATCCGCCTGTTCCGCAAGGGCTACCAGACCGAGATGATGGACTCGCGCAGCCAGGAGGAAGCCACCTGCAGCTTGGGCGCCTGGGTCGCGCAACGATCGCGCTGGATGGAAGGATTCATCCAGACGACCATCGTGCACCTGCGCCATCCCATCCGCCTGAAGAACGAACTCGGCGGCTGGAAGAAGCTGATGGCGTTCCTCATCCTCGTGCCGGGCAGCGTGGTTATGAACATAGTGAATTTATTCTTCTGGGTGTTGCTCTCGACGTGGTTCGTCACACACTCCACCGCCATCCAGACGCTGTTCCCCGGTCCCGTGCTGTACGTGTCGATCTTCTCGTTCGCCGTCGGGAACTTCGTCTTCATGTACCTCAACCTGCTGGGCTCGTACCACCGCCAGCGGTACCGGCTCGTCAAGTACAGCCTGCTCTCCTTCTTCTACTGGCTGATGCTGGCCTACGCGTCCGTGCGCGCTGTCGCGCACCTCGTCTTCAAGCCGCACCAGTGGGAGAAGACCAAACACGGCAGGCATCTCCTCACTCCCGTCTATGCAGCTGTTCCCCTCGCTTCGTAGCAAACGGTTCTCGTCGGTCGAATTTCCGCTGCTGCTCATCGTCTTCACCATGGGCATCGTGATGACCTGGTACGTGTACCAGACCGGCCTCACGAAGGCACTCACCGACCAGAGCTCGCACCTCAATTTCTCGCGGCTCACCTTCGACAGCCTCACGCCGGGTGTGAGCCAGCTCGGCTTCTGGCCGCCGCTGCTGCACCTACTGCTCATCCCGTTCGTCGCGGTGCCGTTCCTGTACCAGACCGGGCTGGCCGGCGCCTTCGTGCTGCTGCCGTGCCTCATGCTCAGCGTCTTCCTCTTCTACCGCATTACCCTGCGTCTCACCAAAAGCGAGACGCTCGCGGTCATCGCCGCCGCGCTGTTCATCCTCAACCCGTACGTCCTCTACTACTCGGTGACGCCCATGATGGAAGTGCTGTTCATGACGAACACCATGGCGGTCGCGTACAGCCTGCTGCTGTGGCTCGACACCGCCAAGCTGCGCTACCTGCTGCTCACCGGATTCTTCGTGACCACGGCGTGCCTCTCGCGCTTCGAGGGATTCATGCTCCTGCCCATCACGGGATTGATCGTGCTGTTCGAGCTCACCGTGCGGCGCAGAAAGACCTACGCGGAACTGGAGGCGCTCGTCATCCTCTTCGCGGTAATGGCGGTGGTGGGGGTGGCCATCGTCATGATCTACAGTTGGGTGTACGGCGGCACGCCGTTCGCCTTCACCGGCGGCGACTGGCTGCGCGACCCGGCCGCGAACTTGCGTCCCGCGCGCTTCAACCTGCTCAACACGTTCCGCGATGCCATCGCCGCGTCGTACTACATCATCGGCCGGCCGCTGGTGCTCATCTCCGGACTCAGCTTCCTGGTCATGATGACCATCCAGCACCGCCGCCTGCAGCCGTACGCAGTGCTGCTCATCCTCGGCTCGCCCCTCCTCTTCGTCTTCCTGGCGCTGTACACCGGATCCATCACCATCAACGTGCCGGAGCTGCCGCCGTACAACATCTTCCACAACGACCGCTACAGCCTCACGTGGCTCGGCTTCGCCATCCTCACGCCCATCCTCCTCTTCCATGACATCGAATCGCGCGTGCGGTCGAAGAAGTGGCTGCATTCGTTCATCCGCTCGCTGGGCACCATCCTGCTGATCATCCTCTCGCTGTACGCGTCCGTGCAGTTCGTGCGCATCGCGTTCATCGACCGGTTCGACGCGATCCGACGCAACATCAACTCGCCGGTGCCGGGCCAGATGCAGATCGCGCGCTACCTGCGCCAGCACTACACGTACGGCAAGGTGCTCTCGGGCCGCGTCGACAACGATCCCATCTTCGCAGCGGCCGGCATCCCGCTCGACGATTTCATCTATGAAGGCAATTTCCGCTACTTCGACCAGGTGATGAAGGAGCCGTGGTTCTTCGCGCAGTGGGTGGTGATGCACAGCCCGAAACCCGGCGGCGACGGCTGGGTGGAACGAAACGAGGCGGTCTACAAGCAGTGGGGTACATCGGAGGAGTTCAGCAAGTACTACGATCTCGTGCTCGACAATGGCGAGCGCCGCCTGTACCGGCTGAACGAGAACCACCTGCTGCAGCTGCTGAAGGCGCGCAAGTACAACGTGCGCAGCGTGCCGTCGCTCAATCCGCAGATCACGCAGTGGAATCCTTCGACCATCTACGCCGACATGCGCAAGCCGCAGCCGCCCATGCTGACGGCCGGCGAGCTGGCCGCCTCCAAGGGGACGGTGAAGAGCGAACTGCTCGATTTCTACTGGAACCGCCTGAAGCCGGACTTTGAGCGCGGCTACTACGAGGACGAGACGGGCAAGGGAAATTCGGAATCGCAGAGCTACGCGATGATGCAGTCCCTCCGTGTGGACGATCCCGACACGTTCGACACCGTCTGGCGATGGACCCAGAAGAACCTGCAGCGGCCCGACGGGCTCTTCGCCTGGAAGTTCACCGTCGGCGCCAAAGGAACCGCGACGATCGACGATGCGAACAGCGCCACCGACGCCGACACCGACATCGCGCATTCGCTGCTGATCGCCGCCAGCCGCTGGTCGAAGCCGGCGTACCGCGCGGAAGCGAGGCGCATCATCCAAGGGATCTGGAACGTCGAGACCGCGCCGTCCGCGGGCGGGCGGCACATCGTCGCCGGCAATTGGGCCGCCGAGAGCGGCGCGCTCGTCATCAATCCCTCGTACTTCTCGCCCGTCGCCTACCGGCTCTTCAAGAGCGAAGATCCGAACCACGACTGGGAAGACGTGATCCGCACCGGCTACCGTGACGTGGAAGCGGGCTCGCAGCTGGTGCGGCAGATCGAGGGGAAGTTCCTGCCGCCGGACTGGCTGCAGCTGAACCTCGCCACGAACCAGTACCTGCCCTTCACCAAGCGGGCCAATTCGCTCGACTCCTCGTTCGACGCCTTCCGCACGCTGTGGCGCATCGCGCAGGACGCCACGAGCGCGCACGAGCCGGCGGCAACCGCATACCTCGCCAAGATCGACTCCTTCGACAAGGAGTGGCAGGAACACAACCGGCTGTGCAACCTGTACATTTTCTCGTCGCCCACCGATGCGTGTCACTTCGATCTCGGCACGCTCGCGGCGCCGGTGAGCAAGTGGACGGTGACCGACCCCGACACCGCCCGCCGCATGCTCGAGACGTACGTGTTCGCGCCGGGCAAGCTCATCCTGCCGGCGAAGGCCTCCTTCTACGAACGCAGCTGGTACTGGTTCATGCTGTGGCAGTGGAGCCACACGGAGTATGTGAGTACTACATAAGGAAAGACTGCAAGATTTCAAGAATGCAAGATTGCAAAGAAAACCCAAGGGTTCAATTCTTGGGTTTTCTGTTGGGCTTATTGCAATCTTGAAGTCTTGCATTCTTGCAATCTTTCCCCGTGCCATTACCAACCAGTATTCGTTGCCATCTGCAACGCATAATCTCCCCACCAGATCCCCGCCGCCGGTCCGCCGTTGCACTGGCCGTCGGAGCCGCCGGGGCCTTTCACCCACAGGTACGCGTCGATGAGGCCGTTGCCCGTGTCGGTCGTGGGCGTGTGGCCGAACGCGCGGCCCCACGGGTTGCACCACTCGAAGTTATCGGCCGGCCCGCGGCCGTTGCGGCCGGTGTCGACGACGAAGTGCTTGCCGCCCACCGCCTGCGAGATCTTCTCGCCGTACGCCTTGTTGGAATCGTCGGTCATGAAGTTCGAGACGTTGAGCGCGAAGCCGTCCGCCTGGTCGATGCCCGCCTGCTTCAACCGCCAGCCGATGGCATCTTCGCTCACCCAGCCGGAGTGGCCGGCATCGAGGTAGACCGCCACGTTGCCCTGCGACTTCAGCGTCTGCACCGCCTCGCGCAGCAGCGAGAGGCGCGTGTTCTGATCCTCCTGCGACAGGCAGGTCATGCCGGCGAGTGCGTCCGGTTCGAGCAGCACGGCCGCCTTGTTGTTGCCGATGGCGTTCGCCAGCGTGCGGATCCAACTGCGGTACCCGTCGGGGCTGCCGGACCCGCCGGCGGAGTATCCGCCGCAGTCGCGCTGCGGAATGTTGTACGCCACGAGCACGGGCACCGCGCCCTGGCTCTTCGCCGCGTTGATCGCGCTGGTCACGTCGCGCGAGAGATCGCTGTTCCAGTTGCCGAACCAGAACGTCTCCGGTTGCTGCGCGAGCTTGTCCATCTTGGCGGCGTCGGCGGCGCGCCCTTGCTGCCGCCACTGGTCGGCCTGGCGCTTGGCGTCGGAGTTCGGATTCACGTACAGCTTCGCGCCGGCGAAGACGTTGTTGGTCGATCCGCGCGTCACGATCGCCGGCTGCGACGAGCTTGAGGGCAGCGGCTGCGCGCCGATCGCGGAGCTCGACGATGCGCTCGCCACCGACACCGCCGCCGAGGG
>CAZTYD010000018.1:9588-10196 GCA_964618035.1 uncultured Candidatus Peribacteria bacterium | reverse complement strand
AGCCCGCAAGAAGAATGTCGGCGGCGAAGTTCTCTGTACCATCTCCTAACCATGTCTCGTATCGGTAACAAACCAGTGGCTCTTCCGTCCGGCGTCTCCGTCGAGCTGAAGGGGAAAACGATCCTCGTGAAGGGGCCGAAGGGCGAGCTCACGCTCGCGCTCCTGCCGGAAGTGGCGGTGGCGGTGGAAGACACCCAGGTGGTCGTCACGCGCCGCGACGACGAAGCGGCCTCCAAGGCGCGTCACGGGCTCATCCGCATGCTCATCCACAACATGGCCGTCGGCGTCTCGACGGGGTTCCAGAAATCGCTCGAGATCATCGGCGTGGGCTACAAGGCGCAGATCAAAGGCAAAACGCTCGTGCTGAGCCTGGGGCACTCGCATCCCATCAATTACGAGATCCCGGCTGGCATCGAGATCGCCCAGGACGAGAAGAATAAGAACCTGCTCTTCATCCGCGGGATCGACAAGCAGCTCGTGGGCCAGGTGGCCGCCGACATCCGCAAGCTCCGCAAGCCCGAGCCGTACAAGGGCAAGGGAATTCGCTACGCCGACGAGCGCGTGCTCCGCAAGGCCGGCAAGTCGGCGAAGTGACGAGGAACCCGCGA
>CAZTYD010000018.1:0-9578 GCA_964618035.1 uncultured Candidatus Peribacteria bacterium | reverse complement strand
TCGTTCCGTCCGCCGGAGCCGTACAAGGGCAAGGGCGTCCGCTACTCCGACGAGCACGTCCGCCGCAAGGCGGGCAAGACCGCCAGCAAGGGCGCGTAGCGCCCTTGTACAGACGCCCCGCCGGGGCGTCTCATCCACTCCCTAGAATTCCCTCACGTTTCATTCCTCTCATGTCCTCCTCCAAGACCCTCCTCCGGCAAGCGCGCCAGCGCCGCCTCCGCGCCAAGGTGCGCGGCACGGCCGAGCGCCCGCGCCTCTCGGTCTTCCGATCGCTCACCCGCCTGTCGGTGCAACTGATCGACGACGATGCCGGCAAGACCATCGCCGCCGCGTCCACGGCCGAAGCGAAGGCAAAGCTCACCAAGGAAGGCGCCAAGAAGCTCGGAGAACTCATTGCCGCCAAGGCGAAAGATGCCAAGATCACCACCGTCGTCTTCGATCGTGGCGGCTACCGCTACCACGGCCGCGTGAAAGAATTAGCGGATGCAGCCCGAGCGGGAGGCTTACAGTTCTAAGAATAATTCTCCATTATCAATTCTCAATTTTCAATTCATCCTATGACCGCCAAGACCTCCCAGCCGGAACGCCGACGCCGCGGCGATCGCCACGATCGTCCGCCCAGCGAATTCGCCGAGGCGACGCTCAGCGTCGACCGCGTGACGCGCGTGGTGAAAGGGGGTCGCCGCATGCGTTTCCGCGCCATCGTGGTGGTGGGCAACCGCAAGGGGAAGGTGGGGCTCGGGACGGGCAAGGCATCCGAGGTGCAGGCCGCCGTGAAGAAGGCCGCCGCGGCCGCCAAGCGCGCCATGATCCGCGTGCCGCTCACGAACGGCACCATCCCGCACCAGGTCGAACTGAAGTTCAAGGCCGCGCGTCTGCGCATCATCCCGGCGACGGAGGGCACCGGCATCATCGCCGGCGGCGCGTTGCGCGTCATCCTGGATCACGCCGGCGTGAAGAACGTGCTCAGCAAGCGCTACGGGTCGCGCAACAAGCTCGTGAACGCGCAAGCCACCATCCTCGCGCTGCAGAAGCTCAAGGGCACCGGCAAGATCGAGGAGGAGCCGAAGAAGGACATCGACGCCGCACCCGAGTTGCAGGCCGAAGGCTTGAAAGTGCAGGAGATCACGAAGGCCGACGCTGATAAGAAGTACACGAAGAAGGGGGACATCACTGGACAGGAGTAAGGCCTCAAGATTCCAAGGCCCCAAAACCCAAATGGGTGTTTGGGTTTTGTTTGGGAATTGGAGTCTTGGGGCCTTGGGATTTTCTGCAGTCTACAGAGAATGAACCCTCTGCTATCCTCCTCCCATGACTCCCGCCTTCACCGCCTCCGCCTCCATCACCATTCATGCCGATGCCGCCCGCGTGTGGGAGGCGCTCACGAACCCCGCGCTCGTGAAGCAGTACTTCTTCGGCGTCGACGTGGAGAGCGACTGGAAGGAGGGCGGCAGCATCGTGTACCGCGGCCAGTGGGAAGGGAAGACGTTCGAGGACAAGGGGAAAGTGGTCAAAGTGGAGCCCGAGAAGGTGCTGGTGACGACGTACTGGTCATCTTTCTCTGGTACGCCGGACACGCCGGAGCATTACCAGATGGTGACGTACGGGCTTGCTCCGGTGCCCGATGGCACGCGACTCGACATCGTGCAGACGAATATCGCGACCGCCGAAGCGCGCGACCATTCGGCCAAGAATTGGATGGCAGTGTTGGAGGGGATGAAGAAGCTGCTGGAAGGGGAGCATCCGTAAAAACTTCTGAAAAACAATCCACAGCGGAAGGTAGCTGAATTAGAATCACTTCGTGACTACCGCGCTCCTCATCATCGCCCAGGAAGGGTTCCAGGACGTCGAACTCGACGGGGCGCGGAAGGGTTTGCAGGAGGCGGGTTTCCAGGTGCAGATCGCCAGCAAGAGCCGCGGACTCTGCGTGGGAAAGTACGGCGGCCGCGAGCAGGCCGACATCGCGCTGGCCGATGTAGAAGTGGCGCGGTACGACCGCATCGGGTTCATCGGCGGGCCGGGCGCACACGCGTTGAAAAGTGATCCCGAGGCACACCGCATCGCGCGGCAGACGCTTGAATTGGGGAAAGTGCTTGGTGCTATCTGCATTGCGCCGACCATTCTGGCCGAGGCGGGCGTGCTTGCCGGGAAGCGCGCGACGGTGTGGAACGGCGACGACGAGCAGGGCACGTTCCTCATCGAGCGCGGCGCGGAATACACGGGTGAGCCCGTGACGATCGATGGGCTGATCGTCACGGCCGACGGGCCGGGGAGTGCGGAGGAGTTCGGGCGTGTATTTGCAGCGCAGAAGGGCTGATAAATTCCCTTTACCGCTCCTTTCTTCCCCTCTACCATAGCGCTCCCATGCTCCATACTCTCAAGCCAGCTCCCGGTTCCCGCAAGAAGCGCAAGCGCGTTGCCCGTGGCAACAGCGCCGGCGGCGGCACGACGGCCGGTAAGGGGACGAAGGGGCAGGACGCACGCTCCGGCAAGGGCAAGCGCAATCCGGGATTTGAAGGCGGCCAGGTGCCGCTCGTTCGACGTCAGCCGAAGCTCGGCGGCTTCACCCGCCCGCGACGCGTCACGTTCGAGCCGCTGAACCTCGACACGCTCGAGAAGATGCTTGAGCCCGGCACCTACACGGTGAACGATCTGCGCCTCAAGAAGATCATCCGCACGAAGAATCCGGTGAAGCTTCTCTCGCGCGGCAGCATTTCCAAGAAGTTCGATCTCACAGTGCACGCGGCCAGCAAATCGGCGAAGGAGGCGATGAAGAAGGCGGGCGGCACGCTGACAATTGCCAAGTGAGGTTTATGGTTTTTAGTTGTATGGTTTTTTGGGTACGAAACCAATAACCAAAAACTAGCTAACCCAAAACTTCGTTCGTCATTTCCCTTTGACCTCCCCTCGTAAACCTATAACAATAGCCTCCGCTCTCTATGTTCACGTACTTGCAGCAAATCTGGCGCTCTGAGGATCTTCGCAAGAGGATCGTCTTCACGATCGCGCTCCTCGTCCTCTACCGCCTCATCGCGCACATTCCCGTGCCGGGGTCCGATCCCGTCGCGCTGCAGCAGTTCGTCTCCACGCGCGGAGCGGCCGGCGCGCTCGGCGTGTTCGCGGCGCTCACGGGCGGTGCGCTCAAGAACTTCTCGGTGGTACTCCTCGGCCTCTCGCCGTACATCAACGCGTCCATCATCCTGCAGCTGTGCACCGTGGTCTTTCCCAAGCTCGAGGCGCTCAGCAAAGAAGGCGTGCAGGGCCAGCAGGAGATCAACCGCTACACGCGCTGGCTCGCCTTCCCGCTCGCGTTCTTCCAGAGCTACGGGTTCCTTGCCCTCCTCGCGCGCAGCAACGTGAGCATCGTCGACATCACTTTCCCGCACGTGCTCGCGCCCATGCTGTTCGTGACGGCGGGCTCGATCTTCCTCATGTGGCTCGGCGAGCTCATCACCGAGAAGGGGATCGGCAACGGCACGTCGCTTCTCATCTTCACCGGCATCGTCGCCGACATCCCGCAGACCGTCTCGGCGCTCTTCCTCGCCGGCAGCAGCAAGCAGGCCGCCTTCTGGCTCTTCGCCATCGTCTCCATCGCGCTGCTCGTCGCCATCGTGCTCTTCACGGACGCGCATCGTCTCATTCCGCTCACCTACGCCAACCAGGGCGCCGGCCGCGGCGTGCAGGGCAGCATTCCCGTGCGCCTGAACCAAGCCGGCATGGTGCCGATCATCTTCGCCGTCTCCATTGTCACGTTCCCGGGCATCATCGCCACATTCCTCAGGAACGCCAAGCGCCCCGCGCTCCAGAGTATCTCGTCGTTCATCGGCACGTACCTCAACTCGCAGCAGCCGAGCTGGCTGTACATCGGTCTCTACTTCGTGCTCGTCATGACGTTCACGTTCTTCTACGTGTCGGTCACGTTCAAGCCGGAGGAGCTCTCCGAGAGCATCCAGAAGCGCGGCGGCTTCGTGCCCGGCGTGCGGCCCGGCTCGCCCACGGCGGCGCTGCTCAAGCAGGTGAGCAACCGCCTGAACCTGTGGGGCGGCCTCTTCCTCGGCGTCGTCGCCATCATCCCGCTGCTGTTCACCAAGTACTCCACGCTCAGTTCCCAAGATCTCATCATCTCGGGCTCCGGGCTCATCATCATCGTCGGCGTGGTCATGGAATTAATTCGACAGATCAATGCTCAAATGCTTGCTCATGATTATGAGAAGCTCGTGTAATGGGCATAATCGGCGTAGGGACTGTCACCCTGAGCTTGTCGAAGGACGACAGATCAACGCCCAAATGCTGGCGCACGATTACGAGAAGCTGGTCTGATTCTCCCGAATCCATGGATCGCAACAGACTGATCGCCGTCCTCCTTGCCATCGGCGGCATCGTCGCGATCGTGTTCCTGTCGAAGCGATTCGTCGTCTCGCCGGCATCGCCGTTCACGCGGATCGAAGAGCAAAGCGTATCGAGCCAGCAGAATGAGAGTGAATTCGCCGTTGTCAATGAAACTGCCAGCGCCGCATCTGCCTCATTCCAAGGAGCGAGTATCAGCGGCAATCCACCTGTCAGTTCCTCCGCGGATTTGACGGAAACGCGCGTGCCAATCGTGCCGGCATACCCCTCGCTCGGTTCCATGCGTATGCCGGAAGACGCATCGTATAGTTTCAACAGCGGTTCTATTTTCGTTCCTCTTCCGACAGACAAGGCGCCGTATTCAATCATGGTGCGGATTGACGGTACCTATACGTTTCAAGGACGAGAAGCGGCCGTACAGATTTTCTTCAAGCCGAAGCCAGGTGTGACACAAGACCAGTTGAGCCAGATGTACTCAGCATTTAGTAGTGTCCAAGCTTCCACAGAATTCGGGACGGGGAATGTGGAAGATGCATTTGCGAACACTCCGCCATCGGACATTCCGTCCTTCGAAACAGAACAGGGTCTTAAAGGACATGAATTCATACTGGCGTTGAATGAGCGAAATTACTTTCGCGATGTCGACGGATATGTGCTGGATCAAATCCCGCTTGAAACGTTCAGTAGCGTGATGATCACTTTCCTGAATGCCTGGCCTCAGTCGTCGGCATTACCCTCTTCTTTCGGCACTGAATTTGTGAATCGGCTGCAACAGGAGGACGATCCTCGTGCGGATCTTTACACCGCACTCGATCAGTCGGTTCACAGCTTTGCCTTCTAATTTTCCCACTATGGATCTCGTCTTCTTCGGCATTCCAGCCTCCGCTCTGCGGAGCTACGGCCGGCGAGCAGGGGGCCGCACTTCTTTCCTTCCTTTCCTATGGATCTAGTGTTCTTCGGCATTCAAGGTTCCGGCAAAGGCACGCAGGCGAAGAAGCTTGCGGCGGAGTGCGGGTACGAGATCTTCGAAGCGGGCGGCGAACTCCGGAAGATCGCGGCCTCGGGTTCGGAGCTCGGCAACACGGTGAAGTCGTACATCGACGCCGGCAATCTGGTGCCGCACCAGATCATCATGGCGGTGGTGAAGGAGGCGATTTTGGCGCGCCCGAAGGATCAGAAGATCCTCTTCGACGGCATCCCGCGCGACGTGGACCAGATGAAGGATTTCGATGCGATCATGACGGAAGCCGGCCGCGGCTTCGCCTGCATCTACTTCGATCTCGATCGCGCGACGGCCATTGCCCGCCTGAAGGGCCGCGCGTCCGTCGAAGGCCGCGCCGACGACGCCGACGAGCAGGCGATCCTCCGGCGGTTCCAGATCTTCGAAGAGAAGACGAAGCCGGTGTACCTGCACTACAAGGAGCAGGGGAAGGTGAAGGCTGAGATCAAGGCGGATCGGTCGGTGGAGGAGATTTATGAGGAGTTGAAGCAGGCTGCTGTCTGATATTGACTATATTTTATAATATGTCGAACATATTCGTATGGATTGTTTGTCGAGCGCTCAAAGATTCCTGGCCGACCATGACGGGGATACGGAGCTTCGTGAGGCGGTGCAGATGTTGGTGGACTCTGCGGAGAGGCAACGGGTTCAGGAGCACCTATCGGCCGCTATCGAAGCGGGGCTGGAGCGCGGTCCTCGTGCAATTGACATATTCGTGCATGTGAATTGGCCCTGGGCTTCGCAGTTAAACATGCTCGGCATGGCCAGGGACGTACTCTGGCGGAAAGCCGGTGATGTACTTGCTTTGCAGGAGGATTGCATCAGGCTGCTCGCAGCGACGAGAGCGGAGTACGGCGAGAGAATTGCATTGTTGCTCGAACAGGCCGCGACTGGCATCGTCCTGACGTGCGAGAGCGAGGATAACGTCCCTAGCCGTCATCATCTTGCGGTGACGACTCCTCCATTCGCCGATGGAGTGGAGCAAGGCTGCGCGGCGGCGGAGGATGTGCCGGCTCTACTTGCCATCACCCAGGGTCTTCATGTCCATGATTGTCTTCGCGTTCACGGCGCCGCGTACAAGCAGTGCACGCTCATGCAGGCGATGCAGCAGTTTGCTCTGCGGTACGGGATTTTCTTGCCGCCTCACCAGCAGCAACAGGAGAATACTCCTCTGTATCAGAGCACGCTGTGCGTGATACGGGCGATAAGGAACAGTGCGATGGTACGTTGTTCGGGTATCCGCATGGGCACGGTATTCGATGTCGCGAATATGTATGATCAACGTTCGAGAGATCCCTGGTGCGATGACGATACCGTCATCCTGCCGTGGGAAGGTTCGGCGTACGTGCAAGGATTGAATTCCCGCACGCGGAGCGCGTAAGCTCACCTCATGTCCCTCATCCAGATCTTCACCGCCGAGGAGCTGACGTCGCTGCGCAGAGCGGGGAAGATTTTGCGGGAGTGCCTACAGGAGACGGCGAGACATGTGCGGCCGGGTGTGACGACGCTGGAGCTCGACACCGTCGCCGAGAACTTCATCCGCTCCCACGAGGGCGCGACGCCCGCCTTCAAGGGCTACCATGGGTTCTCGGGCACGCTCTGCACGTCGGTGAACGAGGAGGCGGTGCACGGCATTCCGGGCCCGCGCACCCTCGAGGAAGGCGACATTGTCTCGCTCGACGGCGGCGTGATCGTCGACGGGCTGTACACCGACGCGTGCATCACGGTCGGCGTGGGCACGCTGTCGCCGGAGGCGCGGCAATTCCTCGACGCAACAGAAGAGGCGCTGCGCGCGGCGTGCAGGATGATCCAGGCCGGCATCCGCGTCGGCGACATCTCGCACACGATCCAGTCGTTCGTGGAGGGCAAGGGCTACAAGTGCCTGCGGGCGCTCACGGGCCACGGGCTCGGCAAGACGCTGCACCAGTACCCGGACATCCCCAACGTCGGCAAGCCCGGCCAGGGGCCGCTCATCCCCGCCGGCACTATCCTCGCCATCGAGCCCATCACGTCCATGGGATCCGACGAGATTCGCGAATCCGACGACGGCTGGACGCTCTGCACGCGCGACGGCGCGCTGGCGGCCCACTTCGAGCACACGCTGTACGTGCGGGAAGATGGGTGCGAAATCTTGGCGTGAAGAGAAATCAGGAGTCAGAAGGCAGAAGTCAGATGGCAGAAGGCAGGAGCCAGAGGTCAGGTGGCGTATGCACTGACTTCTGACTTCTGTCCTCTGCCTTCCGTCTGATGAGGCACGTACTTAATTGTTTCCCAAAACAACAATTATTAAAAATTGCAAGTACATTTTTATTCCCACTCCCAAAATCCCCGCCTTATTGCTTGAGGCGGCTCAATTCTCTCTGTAGGATGCGTCGGCTTTTGACCCCCGCAATTTCTCTGTGTCCAAGGATGTGATCGAACTCGTCGGCGTTGTGATGGAGAGTTATCCCAATGCCACGTTTCGCGTCAAAGTGACCAGTGAACAGGCGAAGGATCACGAGCTGCTTTGCCATCTGGCAGGGCGCATGCGGGTACACCGGGTGCGCATCCTCCCAGGCGACAAGGTGAAACTCGAGATGACGCCGTACGATCTCAACAAAGGCCGCATCACGTACCGCTTCTCGGCCACGGGTCCCGGCCAGGCTCACGGAGCGCAGGCGAATGCAGCCCCCGCCGCGCCATCCACGCCGTCAACGCCTTCCTGATTCCCCTCTCTGCCATGAAAGTCCGTCCTTCCTGCAAGCCCATCTGTTCCAAGTGCCGCCGCGTGCGCCGCCGCAACGGGCAGGGCAAGATGGTCCGGCGCATCGTCTGCGAGAACCCCAAGCACAAGCAGCGCCAAGGCTAGAAAAATGTACAATGGTACATTTTCCTCGAAATGCTCTTCCCCTGATTGTCCGCTAGAATCGCTTCCATTCATTCTCCACTCTGCAGTCTCCTTACATTCACTCTCATGATCCGTATCTCAGGTGTCGTTCTCCCCGGGAACAAGCGCATCGAAATCGCCCTCACGGCGATCAAGGGCATCGGTCGTCCGCTGTCCAAGCGCATTCTCGGCGAACTGAACGTCGACATCAACATGAAGGCCGACGCGCTCTCCGAGGCGGATCAGGCGCGCCTGCGCGCGCGGGTGGAGCAGGAGCTGACGGAGGGCGAGCTGGCCCGCAAGGTGTCGCTCGACGTGAAGCGCCTGCAGGATATCGGTACGTGGCGCGGGTACCGCCATCGTCGCAAGCTGCCGGTACGCGGCCAGACATCGCGCCGCAATGCGCGCACCAAGCGCGGCAAGAAGAAGACCGGCACATCCGGCCGCACGACGCTCACGAAGACCTGATCCCTGATTCTTACTTCCCGATTCCAGACTCGTCATGGCCGACACTACTCCCGAACTCTCCATCGATACCGCCGCCGTCAAGGCTCCCGAGCCCAAGGCCGGCGCGCGCAAGAAGAAAGTGAAGCGCAGCTTGCCCAAGGCGCGCGTGTGCATCAAGGCGGGCGAGAACAACACCATCGTCACGTTCACGGACCTCGATGGGAACGTGTTGGGGTGGAGCAGCTCCGGCTCCGCCGGATTCAAAGGGACGCGCAAGTCGACGCCGTACGCCGCCAAGGTGGCGGCCGAGTCGGCGGCCATCAAGGTGAAGCCGTTCGGCATCGAATCGGTGAGCGTGGAGGTGAAGGGCCTCGGGCCCGGGCGAGAACAGGCGCTGCGCGGGCTCCAGAGCGCCGGCCTCAACCTCGACGCCATCGTCGACACCACGCCCATCCCGCACGGCGGCTGCCGTCCGGCAGGACGCCGCCGCGTCTAATTTGTCTCTCCATTCTCTCTCCGTTCTCATGAAGTACACAGGACCAAAAGCCAAGCGCTGCCGCCGCCAGGGGATGAATCTCTTCGGCACCGACAAGTACGACAAGATCCTCCAGCGCAAGCCGCAGGGGCCGGGCAAGAGCCCGCGCGACCAGAAGGGCGGCAAGTTGTCGGAGTTCGGCCAGCAATTGAAGGAGAAGCAGAAGGCGCGCGACATGTACGGTCTGTCGGAGAGCCAGTTCCACCGCCTGTACCGCGAGGCCTCGCGCGTGAGCGGCCAGACGGGCGAGGCGCTCAAGCAGCTCCTGGAGCGTCGCCTCGACAACGTGGTGTACCGCAGCGGACTGGCCATGACGCGCATTCAGTCGCGCCAGTTCGTGAGCCAAGGCCTCTTTCTGGTCGATGGCGTACGCTTCACCACAA
>CAZTYD010000017.1:0-10218 GCA_964618035.1 uncultured Candidatus Peribacteria bacterium | reverse complement strand
AGACTCATCAACCAACAAGCGGCATCAGCACGTGGATCACGATATCGGTCGAGAAGTGCGCGATCATCGCGTACTCAAGACCGTGTCTCCAGTAGAGCCAGCCGAATACGAGGCCGCCGATGCCGTTCAGCAGGAGAATTTGCGCCACTGACCACGGCGTGAGCGGCCCCAGCGCCGCGGCCGCCGGCAGGTGCCCCATGCCGAAGAGGATGCTCGCCAGCACGATGCCGGTCCACGCTTCCAGCGGAGCGGCTGCTCCCCGTGCCCCGACCAACTTCCGGACGATCCACACGATGAGGCTCATGAGGAAGAGGCGGAGGAAAATCTCCTCGTCGATGCCGCCGTACACGCTGGCGAGGAGGCCGGCCCACACGCTCGGCGCTGCATTCTGGGTCGCGAGGACGCTCGTGCCCATCCGTGCGAACAGCACGCTCAGCGCGGCGATGACGACGCCGACGCCGATACCCCAGAGCGCCGATTGCCACGATCGTCGTTTATCGAACGCGAGGACACCGGTTTCGGCATACGCAGTCAGCACGGGGACCGTGAGTCCGGCGCGGCGGCTCAGCCACAAGCCTGCGGCGACGGCGATGGCCGCCAGCACGCCGCCCTGTACCTCCTGCAGCAGCAGGATCGTCGGCAGCGGGACGGGGGCAGCCCTGAGCGCATTGCCCAGCAGTTGCACGATGTACGGCAGGATCGCGACGATGCCGATCATTGCCAGTATCCAGAGGAGCAGGAACAGACGGCGGGTGGGGCGGGGGATCATGGAGTCATTCTAGGAGTCCTCCCAAGGAAGTCAGCTGAAGGATGACGATACTGTGTTACCGTGCATGTTCCCGATGCGCCTTGGCCAGTTGGTGGCTCGCTTGGGCGGCCAGGAGCGACACTTCGCCGGCCAGCACCGCCGCGCCGACGCTCTCGGCCAGCTGCTGGCGCGTCGCCAGCGATGTCTTGTCTTTGAGGAGGAGATCGAGGCACTGCTTCTGCGCCGGGAGCGTGGTGCCGCCGCCGCGGACGCCGACCATCACCGCGGGGAGACGGATGGACACGCGCAGGCCGTCCTCAAACTGCTCGACTGCCGTCGTGGCCAGCGAGCCTTCGACGACATGCGCCGCGTCCTGTCCCGTGGCCAGGTACAGCGCCGCCACGATGTTCGCGGCGTGCAGGTTGCGCCCGAGCGCGCCGGCCACATCGGCGCCGGCGATGAGCTTCGCGTCGGCGACGGAGAGCATTGCTTTCGAGGAGGACTTGAGAACCTCGCTGATCGTGTCCTCGCTCAGCGTCGCCTCGGCCGTCACGTCGTACCCGCGGCCCTGCTGGAGCGTGCGAATGCTCGGCTTCTTGTCGCTGTCCGCATTGCCGGCGACGGTGACGAACTCCGCCAGTTTCCGCTTGTGGCCGATCCAGTCGCCCACGGCCTGCGCGGCGATGGTGATCATGTTCATGCCCATCGCGTCGCCGGTATCGGCGTGGAGGGTGAGGAACACGTACTCGTCGAGCTCGTCGATGTCGAACAAGAGGATCTTCAGGTGGTTGCTCGTCGCCTCGGCGAGACCGATCCACTCGGCCTTGTGCTCGTGCAGCGAGCGGATGAACGTGCGCGCGTCCACCGTGCGGAAGGCGAGTGAGCGCGTGACGCCCGGGTACAGCGAGGACGTGCGTACACCGCCGTCGCGCGTGAGCGCCTTGCATCCGCGGTTCACGCTCGCGACCAGCGCGCCCTCGGTGGTGGCGAGCGGCAGGTGGAGGGACGCCCGTTCACCCGACGACGTGAACGTCACGTCGAGCGGGCCGGCATAGCCGACCGGCACCGGCACGTGCCCGAACATCTGCTCGCAATTCTTTTCCTCCGCCTGGCCCAGAAGACGTTCGTCCACCTGCGTGCAGGAGAGATCGACGCCGAGCTCGGCTTCGATGCGGCGTCGGCGTTCGGACACGCGCTGGGCGGGGGTGAGATCGTCGGGGAAGGTGCGGAGATCCATGAGCGGAGAGAATGAAGAATCAAGAATTAGGAATGAGGAGAGCGGCGTCTCTCGCCGCGGATGCGATGAAAGCGCAGCGTGACAGTGTAATGGAGAAGGCTCGATGCTCCTATTGCTTCGAACATCATTCGATGACCAATACGCCCGGTCCTACCTGCGATTCGAACACCTGGCATCCCGCTTGCGATCGTGCGTAGGCGATCACCGCGTCCCGTGCGTCGTCGGTGCAGAGCAGGTGGACGGTCGGCCCCGCGTCCATGGTGTAGAGAACGGGCAGGTGCTGCTCGCGGCGGAGGATGTCGATCTCGCGCACGATGCGGTGCGTGTCGGCCGTGAGGTAGTCGAGTGCGGGCGCGCTCGTGCGCATCACGTCGTGCATATTCAGGCAGTCTTCCTCGGAGACGGCCTGGAGCTTCTCAAAATCCCTCTTGAGAATCGCATCGATGCATTCCTGCTGGCGACGGGGGATGTCGGCGATGCGCCGGGTGTACAGCCGGCTCGTCGGCGCGAGGGCGTGGCCTTCGGTGGAGCCGTGCGACTTCTCGCGACGCGTGGGCGCGATGACGATGTCGTGCAGCGGCCAGTGGTCTTCCGGCGCGATCTGCTCCGCGTACGCGTCGCCGATGCCGTCGCCGGTCACGCGCATGGCCGTGAATCCGCCCAGAATGCTCCGGCAGGCCGAGCCGCTCCCCAGCCGCGCGAGCACGCTTATTTGCTGAGCGGAGAGTTCGACCCGTTCTCGTATCAGTCCCGCGTACGCCATGGCCACCGCGCTGAACACGGCCGCCGACGAGGCGAGGCCGATGGACGGAGGCACTTGCGAGCGGATGGCGAGTGTGACCGTTGGTGGCAGGGTGTCCGGATGTCCCAGCGACGCAAGGTACCGACGGCACAGTCCCAGGTGCGTTGCGAAGCGCCGGGTATCCGATTCCTTCAGCTGCTTCTCCATGCCATCCGTCTCATACGATCGAATGGTGAGCGTATCGCTCGGTTCGGCATCCACTTCCACAATCGGTGACGAGAGCGTCATCGAGAGCGAATCGGCGGCGGGCAGCCGCAGCGCGTCGTCGCGGTTGCCCCAGTACTTGATGAGGGCGATGTTGGGGGCGGAGCGGGCGCGCATGGGGAATGGAGAATTGAAAATGGAGAATGGAGAATTACTGTGTGAGGAGAAGGAATGGAGAACGTTCTGCCAGGGTGGGGAGAATTGCGGGATTCGAGTGCAGGGCGAGCACCATGCCGCCGCCGCCGGCGCGCGCGCCGGCGCCGATCACTTTCGCCACGCCGCCAGCTCGTTCGATGTCGGCGATGAGCCGCTGCGCGGATGCCGGCACGACACCCAGTTCCACCTGCGCGCGGTGGTGATCCGGGATGACGGTCATCGGCGACTCGCCCCGCACGAGGCGCTCCGTGCACGCGGCGATGCGGGCGATGGGCGCGGCGATGTCGTCCGGTCGTTCCTTCATCCACGCGACGATCTCCGTCGTGGGCTGGTCCGGTTTGCCGGTGTCGATCAGCGCCGCGTGATCCAGGAAATCCACGTTGAGCGGCAGAGGCCGTATCTGCCCGTTGCGTTGGTAGAGGATGGGCGCATTGCGCCAGATCACTGCCAGATCCATGCCGCTGTGGCCGGGGTTGAACGTATCTTCCATCTGCCGGCAGGCGGCTTCAGATCCTTCGCCGAGGATGGCTTTCCCTACGGCGACTATGAGCGCGGTGGAGGAGCCCATCCCGCGACCGAGCGGCAGCGCGTTGTGGATCGTGAGTGTGCCCGCGAGTCGCCGTGCCAACCGTTCCTCGCAGGACCGAATGATGGCATCGAGGTACGGCTTCCATTCGTCGGTCCACATTCGCCCTTCCCAGGAAATGGTGAGGGTTTTCGCATCAGCATCGTCTTTGAATGCCACATGTATGCCTATGCGCGAGGGGATAGCCAGACCGCGGCGGCCGAAGAGGACGGCGTATTCGCCGGAGAGAATGATCTTGCCGGGGGCGAAGGCGAGGGGGGGCACGAAAGGGAGAGTGATCATCCGCCGAAGCGGCGCGTGCGCTGCGAGAAGTCTTCCACGGCGTGCGCCAGGTCGTCGGTGGTGAAATCCGGGAAGAACATGTCGACGAACAGCCATTCGGCGTACGCGCTCTGCCACAGGAAGAAGTTGCTCGTGCGCTGCTCGCCGGAGGTGCGGATGACAAGGTCGATGTCGGGCAGTTCCGGGTGATCCAGGTGGGCGCGGATCGTCTCCTCTGTCGCATGCCGCGGATCCGGCAACGCCTGAACGGCGCGGATCAGCTCGTCCTTGCCGCCGTAATCCACTGCCAGGTTAAGCGTCAGCTCCGTCTGATCCTTCGTCTCTTCCATGATGTCGCGCATGAGCTGCGCCAGCGAGGCGGGAATGCGATCGAGACGGCCGGAGTGGACGAAGCGGGTCTTGTCGCGCAGGAAGGTGGCGCGCTCGCGTTTCAGGTAATCCTCCAATAATTTCATCAGATGCGCCACTTCCTCCGGGTCGCGCTTCCAGTTCTCGGTGGAGAAGCACCACACCGTCAGCGTCCGCACGCGCGGATCGTCGCGGCACCACTCGGTGAGCGTGCGGAAGTTCTCCACCGCGCGCTCGTGGCCCTTCCACGGGAAGAGCGCGCGCCGCTTGGCCCACCGGCGGGTGCCGTCGGGGATGATGGCGATGTGGAGTGGCGGGGGTGAGTCCATGTGGGCGGGAAGATTGAAGTGGTGTACAGACGCCCCAGTGGGGCGTCTGTACAGAGAGAGGTTCAGTTCACTCATTCTTCCACGTCACCGCCGGCGATTCCACGATCATCCGCAGGCCCAGGTGGAACCAGGGCGCGTACGAGAGGGCGTTCTCCTTCATGTCCGTCCCGAGCTCATCGAGATCGATCCACTGCCACTCGGCCACTTCCTTCGGGTCCGCGTGCACGCGGACGCCCTCCTCGGCTTCGCCGATGAGGAGGGTGACGTACTCGTGCTCCACGCCGCGGCCGCCGGGATCGTCCGCCCGGTACACGAACGAGAGGTGCGGGCGGAGTGGAACGCTGAAGCCGAGCTCCTCCTTCAGCCGGCGTTCGCCGGCTTCTTCTGGTCGTTCGTGGTCGAATGGGTGGCTGCAGCAGGTGTTCGCCCACGTGAGCGGCCAGAGCATCTTCTCGGCGCTCCGCTTCTGCATCAGTATTTTTGAACGATCCGGATTGAAGACGTACGCCGAGAAGGCCACATGGAGAGAGCCGCCGCCGGTATGCGCCTGCACGATCTCCATCGATCCGGTGGGGCGGCCTTCTTCGTCGCAGAGGGTGACGGTGCGACGGGTTGCGGGGTGACTCATGGAAGCGATAGGCGGATAGTGGTAAGCGATTAGCAAGTCCCTTGCCGCCTCCAGCTTATCGCCTACTGCTCGTCGGACATAGCTCCAACACTCAAAATTCAAGACTCACATTTTATCGTCCTCGCCGTTTCTTCGTACTGCTCTTCACTTTCTTGCTCGCACCCTTCCTACTCGTCTTCGTGCGGCCGCGGTTCGTGCCCGTCTTCTTGCCGGCCATGGCGCGCTTGCGCCGGTCCTTCGTCGTACGCTTCTTCGCCTTGCCGCTGCGCCTGGCCGCGAGGCGGCCGTTCGTCTTCTTCAGCTTCTTCGCCTGCTTCGCCTTCTTCGCGGCCTTCTTCTTCGAGGGAGCGGCGGCACGCTTCGTCTTGGCGATCTGCTTCACCGCCTTCTTCGCGGTTTTCTTGCCCGCTTTCGCCTTGGCGGCCGGCTTCCGGGCCGTCTTCGCTTTCTTCGTCGGCTTCCTCGGCGCAGCCGCCTTCTTGGGCGGGGCCGTTCTCACCGTCTTCGGTGCCGCGATCGCCGGCTTGGCCGTGTCGTCGAGCATCACTCCCTCCAGCCGGTTCGCCCGCGGGTTCCCCCTCTCGCCGAGGTCCGCCTCGTCGCTGCCGGGCCCGGCGTACACGCTGGCCGCCTGCACGGGCTGCTCGTCGGTGTAGGGCGACAGGTCGTTCCGGCCGATGGCGTTGTCCGTCTCGCCGCGGCCCGTGCGCGGGTACTCGAAACTCCGGCCGCCGCCGTCGGTGGGCGGATTCGGATTCGGCGTGTGGCTGAAGATCGATTGGAACGGTTTCTTCTGTGGTTGATCGGTGAACATGGGGAGGATGGGAAGCGCACGACTCTAGACCCGTGCATAGACGTTTTCAAGAGGGGATCATGTCGGAGGGAGAACCCTCTTGGGAGAGGGCGTTAGGCGTGGGGCGATGGTCCGAGGAAAGATTCCAAGACTGCAAATCCCAAAGGCGTTCACAGTCCACAGTCTATAGCTCATCGCTATCGTGGAGGCTCATTCCGCCGGCGCCAGATCCGCGTTCGACGGCCCGTTCACCACCTTGCCCTCCGGCGTGTACCGCGATCCATGGCATGGGCAATCCCAGCTCTTCTCGGTCGGATTCCACGCCACGATGCAGCCTTTGTGCGGGCAGACGGCCGAGAGTTCGTGCTTCTCTCCGTTCCGGTCGCAGTACAGTGCGATGCGCTTGAGCCCGCGGCGGATGACGCGGCCGGTGTCGGGCTGCATGTGCTCCCCGCTCTCGCCCGGCTTGATCCACTCGAGCATCTCGCCGGCTACGTTCGCGTTCTCTGCCAAAAATTTCTTGCCGCCGCGCACCGTCACGCGGCCGGGGTCGTAGAGATCCTGCCACGTGTTCTTGCGGTCGAGCATCAGGTCGCGCAGGAGCATGCCCGCGATGGTGCCGTGCGTGATGCCGTTGCCCGAATCGCCGGTGGCGATGAAGACGTTCTCCTCGTCGAGGGGGTTGCGGCCGATGAAGGCGAGGCCGTCGACGGATTGCATCACCTGGCCGGACCAGCGGTACGCGACGTCCACTGCCTGCGGGAAGCGCTTGCGCGTCCATGTTTCCAGCCGCGCGAAACGCAGGCCGCCATCGTCGGCTTGGCCGGTCTTGTGGTCTTCGCCGCCCACGACCAGGATGTCGAACTCGTCGTTCTCGGGCGCCGTGCGCACGTAGTGGTACGGATCCTGGGTGTCCCAGTAGAGGGCGCGGCGCACCGATCCCTTCGGGATCCGCATGCCGATGACGTACGTGCGGTACGGCGCCTGGCGCGTGTAGATGGCGACGTTGTCGTTGATCGGCGCGTTCGTCGCCACCGCGATGGATGCGGCGCGGATAACGTGGCCGGCGGCCGTCTCCACCCTCGCCTCGGCCCCGCCCTTCACCAATGTGGCATGCGTATTCTGGAAGATGCGCCCGCCGTCGCGCTCGATGGCTCGGGCCACCGCGTACAGGTACTTGAGCGGATGGAACTGCGCCTGCTGCGGGAAGTGCAGCGTGGTGCCGAGGTCGTAGTGCTCCAGGGGAGACTTCGTCTGCAGCCGCACCTCGGCGAGGCCGGCGCGGTGCGCCGCTTCCATTTCCTGCTCCAAAATGTCGGTCGATTCTCCCTCCGGCACGAAGAGGTACCCGTCGACCCGCTCGAAGTCGCAGTCGATGTTCTCGTCCCGCACGATCCGCTCGATCTCGTCGATGGCGGCCGTGTGGCTGCTGGCCGCCAGCTTGCTGCCGAATGCGCCGTGCAATTTCTCGAGCGCAACGTACCGGTCGTCCAGCGCGTTCGAGATGTGCGCCGTGGTGCGTTGCGACTCGACGCTCACGATCACGCCGTCCTCGAGCACCGCGACGCTCTTGCCGCTCTTCCCCAGCAGGTACCCCAGCGTCAACCCCGCAATGCCCGCTCCCACGATGCACGCATCTACCTCCCTATCTGTATCGAGCGTTGGAAACTCCGGTACATCGCCTGTTGTAGACGGCCACACCGGCAGGGTGGTGCCGGATGACGCGTTCGTGGAAATTCCCATAGTGATGGTAGGACGCGGGGCCTGATGAGGACTTACAGGAAAAGACCCCCAGGCCCTAAGTCTGCAATTTTCCCAGAAACCGCAAAAGGAAGCTTATCGCTAACCCCTATCCGCTTACCGCTCTCCCAGACTCCATTCCCTGCTCACCGTCTTCCCACTCCTATGCTCATCACGAACCATCCCAGCGCCACCAGGACGATCGTCGCGCCGCTGGGCAGATTCCACTGGAGCGACGCGAGCAGGCCGAGCAGCACCGAGAGGAGCGAGGCCGCGACGGCGATGATCACCGTGCCGCGGAAGCTGCGGGTGAGCTGCATGGCGGTGAGGACGGGGATCACCATGAGGGCGCCGACGAGCAGGACGCCCACGACGCGCATGGCGAGCGACACGGTGACGGCCGCGAGCACGACGAGGAGCATGTTGAACGCGCCGGCGCGGATGCCGCCGGACTCCGCGAGTTCTTCGTCGAGCGACAGCAGGAACAGCGGGCGGCGGGCGGCGGCCACGACGAGCACGACCACGAGGCTGAGGAGCGCGATGGTCCACACATCGTTCGCCGATACGGTGGTGATGCTGCCGAAGAGGTAGTTCAGCAGGTTCGTGTTCATGGCGCCCTTCAGCGCCAGAAGGACGAGGGCGAGCGCCAGCGAGCCCGACAGGAAGAGCGCCAGGAGCGATTCGCTCTGGGCGGTGCGGCGGCTGCGCAGCAGCTCGATCCCGGCGGCGCCGACAACCGAGACAATGATGGCCGAGGGGAGCGGCTGCACGCCCGCGATGGTGCCGATCGCCACGCCGGCGAGCGCGACGTGCGAGAGCGTGTCGGCCATCAGCGAGTAACGGCGCGTGACGAGGTACGTGCCGATGAGCGGCGCCACGATGCCGATGAGCATGCCCGCGGCCAGAGCGCGCTGCAGGAAGCCGTACTGGAGGAGCGCGATCATGCGGCGGCGTGCGGAACGGTGCCCATCAGGTGGCGCGACACGTGGTCGTGGCGGTGGAGTTCCTCATTGGTGCAGCCGCAGAGCTCGCCTTCCTGCAGGCACAGCATGCAGGTCACTTCCTTCATGAGCGCGTGCGTGTCGTGCGAGACGAACAGGATGGTGAGTTTCTGTTCGTCATTGAGCTTCTGGAGGAATCCGTAGAACAGTTCCTGCGACGCGGCGTCGATGCCGACGGTCGGTTCGTCGAGCACGAGCAGCGAGGGCTCGCCCGCCAGCGCCCGGGCGAGGAACACGCGCTGCCTCTGTCCGCCCGACAGGGTGGCCACGCGGCGCCCGCGCGCATCGGCGAGCTGCGTGACGCGCAGGGCGTTCTCCACCGCGGCTACGTCGGCTGGCGAGACGCGGCCGAAGAGGCCCAGCCGCGGCGTGCGGCCGCTCCAGACCACTTCTTCCACCGTGGCGGGGAAGAAGAAATCCGACTGAGCCACGCGCTGCGGCACGTAGCCGATGGCCGCACGCGCCGCCGTGCTCCGCACATCCTCGCCAAAGAGGCGGACGGCGCCCCCGGTCGGCGCGAGGATGCCGAGGATCAGTTTCAGCAGGGTCGTCTTCCCGCTCCCGTTGGGCCCGATGATGCCCGCGTACTCGCCGGCGGCGATGCGCAGGTTCAGCGACGAGAACACGCGCTGCGGCCCGTACGCGAACGAGACATTCTGCAGTTCGACGGCAGGGGAAGGAGAAGAGGACGTCATGGAGTGGGAATGGTAGCAGTGCGGGGAGGGGAGGAGAATGAGAAGTGAGAGATCAGAAGGCAGAAGTCAGAAGGCAGAAGGCTGCGGATCACTGGGCTTCACTTCTATTTCCTTGGCGCCGTCGCAGTTCTACACTGCTGCGCATGAATATCCATCCTCTTCTGGTCCACTTTCCCATCGCGCTGCTCTCCCTCTACGCATTGATGGAGCTCGTGCCCGCGGCCCGCGTCCGATCGAACCCGCACTGGCGCTCCGTGAAGGCGTTTCTGTGCGTCGTCGGCAGCGTCAGCGCCTTCGTCGCCGCGCAGAGCGGCGAAGCGATCGAAGGCAGCTTCCTCGGCGGCAGCCGCGACAAGCTCATCGAGACGCACTCGCTGTTCGCCGACATCTCCACGTACATCTTCGTCGTTCTCGGCGCGTCGTATCTTGTGTGGTGGCTGAGCCAGCGCCCGGACGCGTGGTTCCAGCGCGCGGTGATCGATCGGCTGCGCCTGCGCAAAGTGTGGTCGGTGCTCCAGGCGGTTGCCGCCTTCGTCCTCCGGGGCCCGATCGCGGCGGCCATCGCCCTCGCCGGCCTTGTGGCCATCACCATCACGGGCGCGCTCGGCGGCGCCATCGTGCACGGACCGGATGTCGACCCGTTCGTGCGCGTCATCTACGATGCGCTGA
>CAZTYD010000016.1:0-10418 GCA_964618035.1 uncultured Candidatus Peribacteria bacterium | reverse complement strand
AAAGGCAGTGGGTCAGCTCATCGTACCTTCGGCTCTGCTTCCCGCTCGGCTTCACTTCACGCCGTTACTCGTTCCACTTCCTGCACGCTCGTTCGCTTCTCGGCCACGAACTGCGCTCCCCACTCCTTCATGGTCTTGAAACCCTCCTTCGTCGCCTGCTCAAGGATCGCGGCATCCTGTTCCATGCTCAGGATCATCTGCTGAATGGCTGGCGAGGCCACGAGGAGCTCGGGCAGCGACATTTGCCCGTCGTACGTGTCGGCTGCCGCCGGATCGCAGTGGCCGTCCTGGCAGGCGGGGCTGAGCGTGCGGACGAGGCGCTGGGCGAGCACGCCGCGCAATGCCGGGGCGAACGTGTACGGGCTCACGCCCATCGAGAGGAAGCGCGGGATCGCCTCCACGGCGGAGTTCGTGTGGAGCGTGCTCAGCACCAGGTGCCCCGTGAGCGCGGCGTTCACCGCCGTCTGTGCCGTGTCGAGGTCGCGGATCTCGCCCACGAGGATGACGTCCGGATCGTGGCGGAGGATCGAGCGCAATCCGCTCGAGAACGTGTAATCGTGCTCGGCGTCGATCTCGCTCTGGATAATGCCTGCCAACTCGTACTCCACCGGGTCCTCCAGCGTGATGATGTTTCGCTCCTTACCGACGAGTGTGGAGAGGAGAGCATAGAGCGTCGTCGTCTTGCCGGAGCCCGTCGGGCCAGTGACCAGGATGAGGCCGTTCGGCAGCTCGGCCAGCTGCTTCAGTTGGGTGACGATCTCCGCCGGGAACCCCAGCGACTCCAGCGGCCGGATCCCCTTGGCGGGATCGAGCAGGCGCAGGGTCAGCGCTTCCCCAAATCGCGAGGGCAGCGTCGCCACGCGCACGTTCACCGTCCGCGATCCTTGGGAATGGGGGTCTTGGGACGTTGGGACTTCAAAAGTGTACTGTCCATCCTGCGGCACGTTCGTCACGTTCATCTTCAGCTTCGAGGCGAATTTGATGCGGCGCAGCAGATCCTCGTACACGTTGTTCTTCAGGGTGGCCAGCGGCTGCAGGATGCCGTGCAGGCGCCACTCCAACCGCACGCCGTCTTTCTGCGGCGAGAGGTGGATGTCCGACGCGCCGCGCTCGGTGCAGAAATCCTGCAGCGAACGAAGCAGCGTTTCGCCATCCATAGCCGTGAAGTCGAGGGAAGACATTCCCTTTATTCTATCATCTTTTGGCACTTCATGCTACCGTGGTTCCCACGTGAATTCCGTGCCGAAATCCCGGATTTCCCGCTCTGCCGAGCGCGCGGGCCCACCTGGGCCGAGAGAGGCTTCCCCGGCATCCCATGGCCATCAAACCCCGATTCGTTTCCAGCGAGACACAGAAGCGTCGTTCCCTCCACCAGCGCATGATCATCGTGCACGGGTTTTTCCTCGTGCTGCTGCTCACGGTGGTGGCGCGGCTGATGGATCTGCAGATCGTGAAGGGCGCCGAGTACCGCACTGCCGCGCAGCTGCTGCACTTCGGCGACGTGCGGCTGCCGGCCAAACGCGGCGAGATCTTCGCGCTCAGCAGTAAGACCGGCGAGCGCAACATCCTCGCCACCAACACGACGCTCAATCTCGTCTACGTCGATCCCCTCATCACGAATCCCAAGAACCGCCCCAGCTATGCCACGCAGGTTGCCGAGACGCTCGCGGGCATCCTCGTGACCGACGAGGTGCATCGGTCGTGCGTGGCGGGCGATCGACAGCGCTGTCCCAAGGAGCTCAGTCCCTTCTACCTGCCCGCCTTCGATCCCATGGCGCAGTACGCGCTCACGCACTCGGGCGGTTTGCTGGAACCGCTGCCGGCCGGCGCCCCCCTGCCGGCATCGCTCCTCAAACTGCCGGATCGAACCGAGGTCACGCGCCTGTTCGCACGCTCCATCGAGGAGAAGATCTCGCAGCAGACCGTGACGTTCTCGCCGCTCAAGTACGGCGCCGACAAACTGCAGATGCAGGACGTGCAGGCACTCGCCGTGCCGGGCATCTACGTGCAGCAGGAGGAGAAACTCATCTACGCGAATCCCGAGGAGGTGAGCCAGGACCACATCGACGCCATCGCGAAGCGCGTGGCCAAGGCATTAGACATGGATCCGTCGTCGGTGCGCAAGTTGCTGCGCCGGCGGCCGCTGCGCTACGTGCCGGTGATGCGGCAGCTCAGCTCCGCCGTGTCGCTGAAGATCCGCGAGGCGCAGCTCGCGTCGTTCAAGGAGGCCGAGGCGAAGCGCAAAGCGCAGAAGGGCGCGCGGAATCCCGATGAATTCGATTACGCGCTGCGCAGCGTGGCGCTGCTGCCCGAAAACTGGCGCCTGTACCCGGACACGACCATCGCGTCGCACGTCATCGGGTTCACGAATGAGCCCTCTCCGGGCGACACCGATCAGGCAGAGGGACAGTACGGTATCGAGCGCGCGTTCAATCCGCAGCTGCGCGGCCAGGACGGCATCATCAGTTCGGTGGCCGACCGCACCGGCGGCCAGATCCTCACGTCGCAGCAGACCATCGTGAAGCCTCGCGACGGCGATTCCGTCGTCCTCACGCTCGATCGCACCATCCAGAAGGAAGTCGAGAGCTTGATGGAGAAGGCGATCGAGACATACGGCGCCGACGACGGCCAGGCCATCGTGGTGGAACCGAAGACCGGGCGCATCCTCTCGATGGTCAACGTGCCGCTTTTCGACAGCAACAGCTACGCCGACGTGTACCAGAAAGAACCGTTCGAACTCGATGCCACCACGTCCGACCGCTTGCTCGTGGAGTTGTACGATCCCAAGACGAACGAGCGCCTCCTCCGCGAATCGTACCAGAAGATCTTCACGCCCGAGGGGCGTCAGCTCCTCAGCAAGAAATCGGCGAAGATCGTCGACGATCTTGAACGGCTGTACGATCTGAAGGATGTGACGCGGTACTACCTGTACCAGAGCAACGTGCTCAAGGGCGACAGCAACCGGCGCGAGATCTTTCCCACCGACCGACCGACCGTGTGGTTGCGGTTCAAGAACCTGCTCGGCGTGGGGGCGTACCTCAACCGCACCATACAGTCGATCTACGAGCCGGGCTCAGTGATGAAGCCGATCACCATGGCCGTCGCCATCGACCAGGGCGAAGTGCGGCCGACCGACACGTACGTCGATCGTGGACCGGTCAAGACCGATGAGTTTGAAATCAAGAACGCGCTCGGCAAGTACTACGGCGCGGTGACCATGACCGACTGCCTGGCGTTCTCCATCAACACCTGCATGACGAGCGTGTCGCAGAAGCTGGGGGCCAAGCTCTTCAGCCGCATGCTCGACCGTTTCGGTTTCGGCAAGATCACGGGCATCGAGCTCGAGGACGAGCTGTCGGGCGAGCTGAAGCTCTGGCGCAAGCGGGGCGACTGGCCCAACTCCCTGCTCGCGACGGCGTCGTTCGGGCAGGGCGTGTCCGTCACGCCGCTGCAGATGGCGATGGGGTTCGCGGCGCTGGCCAACAACGGCAAGCTCATGAAGCCGATCATCGTCGACCGCATCATCCACCCGGATGGCACCGAGGAGGCGCGCGAACCGAAGGTGGTCGACCAGGTCATCAAGCCGCAGACGGCCAAGACCATCACCGACATGCTCGTGCAGTCGGTGGAGTACGGCTACGCGAAGGCGGGCGGCGTGAAAGGCTACCACATCGCCGGCAAGACGGGCACGTCGCAGATCGCCGCGCCCGGCGGCGGCTGGGAGACGGGCACCGGCTCGACCATCACGTCGTTCATCGGCTACGCGCCGGCGTACGATCCCAAGTTCCTCATCTACGTGAAGTTCGACCGCCCCAAGCGCGACATCTACGGCACCTCCACGGCCGTGCCGGTGTTCCACGACATCGCGGCGTTCCTCATCAAGTACTACGGGCTGCCGCCGGAGCGGTGAGATCTCGGTGTGTAGGCGACGCTGAGTCCATGGGTTGTTCGATTTCCATTTCCGCCCGCAATTTCTGCTCGGCTCTCAGTTCCACTTTGCGGATCCATTCGCGCGTAACGCCAAGACGCATTCCAGTTTCTTTGAGCGTGAGAGGCGGTTGACCATTCAGCCCGCGACGCATGATGATGATCGATCGTTCACGGGCATCGAGCCGATCCAATTTCTGCCACATGAGTTGGATAAGTTCTTGATCTTCGAAGGTGGCCAACGGTCCATTTGAAGAATCGTTTGGCAAGAGATCCATCGAGACATCTCCGTCCTCGTTAAGGTCTGCGTATCCAATAGTGCGAGATTGTAGTGCCCTGCGCGCGAGCTTTTTCTTTGCATCTTTTATGCCCAACGAGGTGGCGATCTGATCGAACGATGGAGGATAGCCGAGCTCTTCTGTTAATGCTCTTTCCGCTTGCTTCCATTTGGCTAGCAATTGAACCATGTGCGTTGGCAGACGGATGGTCGCTGTCGTATTGATGAGCGCGTGTCGTATCGTCTGCTTGATCCAGTATGATGCGTAGGTGCTGAACCGCGTTCCGAAGCTTGGGTCGTATTCCTCGGTCGCTCGGATCAGGCCGAGATTTCCCTCGCCGATCAGATCATCCATTCCAAGTCCTCTTCCAATGAACTCACGAGCAATTTTTACAACGAGTCGCAAATTTGACTGAATCATTTTCGCACGCGACTCAGTATCGCCTTCGGCAATCCTCATTGCTAATGCACGTTCTTCTTCTGCGGTTAACAGGGGGTCTCCGTTTCGTAGATCCTGCAAATATTGATAGGATTCGTCTATTGGGTTGGTGGCTCTGGGCATGGGCACATCCTAAGTGTCATTTATACCCTGACAAGAAAATAAAGTGTGATAAGCGGCAAGTGCGGTGTGATGGTGCGATTATCGTAAGAATTTTGTTACGTAGAACTGCGAAAATTAGCCCTGTAGCAGCAGCTGTCCCCGGCTGCGCTCTTTCATCCCCGTCATCCTGAGGCGCGAGGCTCTCCGAAGCTCGTGGTGTTCTACGCAGCTATGGAACGTCTTGAATGGCTTCGCCGAGCCTCGAAGGACTGGTCGGGCGAACAATGTTCGCACTATCCATTCTCTGCGTTCAGATGGCTCAGTACGTTCAGTGCATGCAAGAACGTGATTTCGTTGTCTACATTCTCCACTGCGCCGACGGCAGTTTCTACGTTGGGCTGACTACGGATCTACCGGGACGCATGATGCAGCATCGGCAAGGTGTCTTCCGTCAGTGTCATACGTTTCGTCGTCGCCCGGTCGTTCTCGTCCGCACTGAACACTTCCCGACATCGGATGACGCGATTCGTCGTGAACGGCAGCTGAAGAGATGGAGCAGGCGGAAGAAGGAGGCATTCGTGCGGGGAGATATTTCTCTGGTGGAGCAGTTTGCGAAGAGGCCAAGACAGCAGGCGAACGGTTTACGCATCTGGCGGATATTGATGGGGGTGAGAGGTAAGATCTATTGGACAGTGGTTCGAGGCCCGCATGCATGAGCAGCGACCGTGAGCGTTTGTTCTACTCCATACGATGCTGGAGCGGGCTCCTCACCATGACGTGGTTCGAGGCCCGCATAGAGGAACAACCGCCATGATTGATAGTCGAACTTTATTCAGATGTGGTGCGGGCGCCTCACCATGACGACCATTATTTTACCGTGACGGACTTCGCCAAGTTCCTCGGCATATCCGGGTCCTTCCCGCGCTTCACGGCCAGGAAGTACGCGAGTACCTGGATGGGGATGATGCTGAGGATCGGCTGCGCGTCGCCGGCTTCGGGCACTTTGATCCACTCGTCGAAGACGGCGTGCTGGTCGGGCGACACGCCGATGATGAGCGCGCCGCGCGCCTTCAGCTCCTGCGCGTTGCTCAGAATGTCTTGCGTTACTTCGTCTTTGCCGACGAACACGATGCACGGCGTCCCCTCTTCGATGAGCGCGATGGGCCCGTGCTTCAGCTCGCCGCCGGCGAACCCCTCGGCGTGCACGTAGCTCACTTCCTGGATCTTGATGGCGCTCTCGAGGGCCATGGGGTAGTGCCAGCTCTTGCCGATGATGTACAGGTCGCGATGTTCCTTGATCTTCTCAGCGAGGGCACTCAGAAATTCCACGTAGCGCGGGTTCAGCATGTCGTTGATCTTGGCGCTCGTCTCGAGCAGGAGCGTCTTGCCCTCCTGCAGCTTGCCGGCCAGCGCGTACGCGATGAGCAGCAGCACGGCGAGCTGTCCGGTGAGCGCCTTCGTCGACGCCACCGCGCGCTCGGGGCCGGCATTGATGAGCAGCGTGTAGTCGGCCTCGCGGTCGATGGTCGAGCCCTGCACGTTCACGATGGCGAGCACCTTCGCGCCCTTCGCCTTCGCCACGTGCATCGCCTCGAGCACGTCGGCCGTCTCGCCGCTCTGGCTCACCACGATGAGCAGGCTGCGGTCGGTGAGGAAGTGGTGGTACAGCTTGAACTCGCTCGCCGGCGCGACGTTCACGTGCTTCTCGGCGATGACCGAGAAAAAGTAGTCGGCCGCCATGCACGCCTTGCCGGCCGTGCCGCACGCGACGAGGAACGTGCCGTACGCGCTGCGGATGGCCTCGGCCAGCGTCTGGATCTGCTCCTCGTTCTGGTTGGCGGCGCGCGCCACGCTCTCCTTCTGATCCATGATCTCCTTCAGCATGAAGTGCTCGAAGTCGCCCTTGTCGGTCTCCTCGGCCGCCCACGTGATCTCGATCTCGCGCTTCGTGCGCTCCTCGCCCGTCTCGATGTCCGAGAAGAGGATCGACTTGCCGTCGGTCACGAGCATCTCGCCGTCGTCGAGGTACTGCACCACGTGCGTGTACTTGCGGAAGGCGGGAATGTCCGACGCGATGAAGTAGCCGTACTCTCCGCTCCCCGCTTGCGGTTTCAGCACGCCCACGATGAGCGGCGAACCCGTGCGCGCGGCCACGAGCGTGTTCGAGGCCGTGTGCATCGCCACCACGGCGTAGCGGCCGTCGAAGTGCCGGCACGCGGCGCGGACGGCGGCGGCGAAGTCGTTCCCGTTCTTCATTTCCTCCTCGATGAGGTGCGGGATCACCTCGGTGTCTGTCTGCGAGAGGAACGTATGGCCTTTCGCCATCAGGTCTTTCTTGATCTCGGCGAAGTTCTCGACGATGCCGTTGTGCACCACGGCGATGGTCTTGTCCTCGCTCATGTGCGGATGCGCGTTCGCGGGCGTCACGCCGCCGTGCGTGGCCCAGCGCGTGTGCGCGATGGCGATGGACGAATCCTGCGCGAAACTCGACGTGTCGACGCCGCTGATCTTCCCCACGTCCTTGCGCACCATCAGTCCCTGCGGCGTCTTGGTCGCCACGCCCCACGAGTCGTAGCCGCGGTATTCCAAGTTCTTGAGGCCCTCCACTACGATGCTGCCGGCGCTGTGCTTGCTGCCCACGTATCCGAAGATGCCACACATAGGGCTGCATTGTGGGCGAGGAGGTGGGCGGGGTCAATTAGCTGTGGGTGTGAATTATGTAATATGGGGCATGAATTATGGTGAGACCCGGTTGATAGTTCCCATGATACATACTTCAAACCCCATAATTCATCCTTGACGCCTCTTTTGCTTCCCCCTACCCTGTCGCAGCCCTATGCCCATCATCAAGTCCGCCATCAAGCGTGCCCGCCAGAACGACGACCGCCGCCGCCGCCGCCAGCCGTACAAGACGCAGCTGAAGACGATGATGCGCAAGATCGGCGATCTTGCAAAAGAAGGAAAGAAGGAGGAGGGGCAGAAGATCCTGCCGCAGGTGTTCAAGGCCATCGACACCGCCGTCAAGAAGAACATCATCCACCGCAACACCGCCGCCCGTAAAAAGTCGATGGTGAGTAAGTTGGTGGCCGCCAAGTAGTCAACGAAGACTCCGCGCGAGCGATCTGCTATTTTCCGCGTGCCCATGACCAAACTTCGTACTCTCTTCCGCAGGAATGGCAGCACGGTCGGGTTCGCGCTCTTCGTGGTCATCCACACGATCCTGAGCGGCCGCGTGTGGTGGTGGAACGTGTTCCTCGTCATCCCGCCGAATTTCTTCCTGTTGGCATTCATCCTCTTCCTGCTGATCGCACTGCTCCGCCGGTATTGGATCAGCCTGGCGATTTTGCTGCTGAGTTTTCCTCTTGTGTGGATGAACGGCGATGTCGTCCTCTCCCATGGCTCCGCCACGGAGCCGCAGCCGGGCGATGCGACGGTCTTCAGCTGGAACACCGAGTTCTGGGAGACGCGGGATCCCGATGCCTTCTACGCATTCATCCGATCGCAGAACGCCGACATCATTCTGCTGCAGGAGCACATGAATCAGGCGGACGAGCCGCTCTTGAACGATCTGCCGGAGATCCAATCGCGCTTCCCGGGGTACGAAATGCTCGTCGACGGCGAGCTCGTCACGCTGACGAAGTACCCCATCGAGCACTACGTGCGGGGTGACAAATTCCTCCGCACCGACCTGCGCATCCACGATCGGTCGGTCAGCGTCTACAACGTGCACCTCTCGAACCCCGTCAATCCCGACATCATCGGTCAGCCGGCGAAGTTTCTCGCGAGCATGCGCCGCTACTTCGGCCAGCGCGCCGCGCAGTTCGCCGCTCTGGAATCGGATCTCACCGCCAATCCCCTGCCCCGCTTCGTCGCCGGCGATTTCAACACTACGCGCTCGATGGGATCGCTGCGGTGGTTCTTCGATCATTTCGACGATGGCGCCCGGGCGGGCGACTACTCCTTTCCGGCGACGTGGAACGACCGGTGGATCAAGCTGTGGCGCATCGATCAGGTCTTCCACGATGAACGCGTGACGGTGCGCGACTACCGGATCATCGATACGGGGAATTTCTCGGATCATGCGGGTGTGACGGTGCATCTTTCTTTGGAGTGATTGTGTTGCTCACTGTACGGCCGTAGGCTTCTTCCGTGACGATCTTCCTCTTCCATGGACTGAACGGTCATCCGCAGGAACACTGGTTCCCTTGGTTGCAGATGCAGCTCGAAGCCGAAGGTCATGATGTTGTGGCGCCGTCATTGCCGCATGCGGATCATCCGGTACTCGAGGAATGGCTTGCCTCTGTGCATCAGTTTCAACCACTGATCGATGGTCGCACGATCTTCATCGGCCACAGTCTCGGCGTTCCATTTCTCCTCTCGCTCATTTCCTCTCTCGGTCATCCTATCGCCGCATCGTTTCTCGTGGCCGGGTTCATTTCCCCGCTGCACAATGAGCTGGCGCCGTTGACTGATTCCTTTGTGCGTTCTCTCGATGCATCGCAACTCCGTTCTCGCTGCCCGCACTTCGAAGTATTCCATGGCGACGACGATCCGTACGTGCCCCTCGCGCAGGCGCGGGAGCTCAGTGATTTTCTCCGGGCGCCACTGCACCTCATTCCGCATGGCGGGCATCTGAATACGGCAGCAGGATATACTTCTTTTCCGGCGTTGCTCACTGCTATCAATTCCTTCGCCGAATAATTCTCCATTCCCATGCGTCTCCTCGCTCTCGACATCGGCACGCGACGCACGGGTGTCGCCTACTGCGATACCGACGCCGGCGTTCCCGTGCCGCTCGACACCATCGCGCATCGCACGAAGGAGGAACTGCGCGACGCGGTGAAAAAAATTTCCGACGAGCGTCGCATCGACACGATCGTCATCGGTGTGCCGTACCTTCCGTCGGGCGGAGAGGGATCGCAGACGCGGATCGTGCGCGGGTATGGATTGCTGCTTGAAGCACTGGGGCCGGAAGTGGTCTATAAAGACGAGAGATTTTCCACGCCTCGCCGGAAAATGGCCGCGAAGAGGAATGCTTCTTTTCCGCTTGCGGAAGACGATAATGCGCAGGCAGCCGTCAGCATTTTGACGGTGTATCTGGGGTATTGACAAAAGAAATTTTTAAATTACATTAGTAATTAAGATCTTTGTGTCCCAACGACTCTCGTGACGCGCGACTGCTCCTCGAACGACGCTCGATGAGCACTCGTGTGTCGTCCTGCATCTGGTGATGCACGTGTTCTCGGACATGCGATCAAGAAGCAATATGTCACTCGCTCCGTCTAGCTGAGTGTTCTGAAGTTCTTTTGTTCCTGTCAATTATCTGGTAAAACGAGGGTTGTTCTTTCCCCGCCCTCCATGCCGACTCCCATGGCAACTTCACCCTCTCCTCAGACGCTAGCCCCAGGTTCACAGATCACTGTGAACTTACAAGATTTGCTGCAGAATCTTTTTCTGGTTTTAACTGAAAAAGAGGTGATGGTGATCAAGAAACGCTTCGCGCTTTTTGGCCAGCCCAAGCAAACGCTGGAGAAGATCGGCAAGCACTTCAAGGTGACGCGCGAGCGCATCCGCCAGATCGAGGCGATCGCGTTGAGCAAGCTGCGCCGCACCGTGCGCACCACGCGGCTGGACGAGATCAACGAGTTGGCCAAGAACATCCTGCGCCTCCAC
>CAZTYD010000015.1:9127-10732 GCA_964618035.1 uncultured Candidatus Peribacteria bacterium | reverse complement strand
CAGGTGGAGGTCGTGGCGGTCAACGCCTCTTCCGATGCCGAGATGCGGGCGTACTTGCTCAAGTACGATTCGCTGCACGGGAACCTGCAGGCGGACCTGAAGGTCGAGGGGGATCATTTCTTCGTGAACGGCAAAAAGGTGACGGTGGTGAAGGAGCGCGATCCGGCCAAGTGCCCGTGGAAGGAGCTCGACGTCGATGTCGTCGTGGAATCGACGGGTCATTTCGAATCGAGCGACAAGGCCAAGGGGCATCTGGAGGCCGGCGCCAAGCGCGTCATCGTCACGGCGCCGATGAAGGACGATACGCCCACGTTCGTGAAGGGCGTGAACGATCAGGATCTGACGGGCGAGGAGCGGATCATTTCGAACGCATCGTGCACCACCAACTGCATCGCGCCGGTCATCAAGGTGATTGACGAGGCATTCGGCATCGGACACCTGCTGGTGAGCTCGGTGCACGCGTTCACGTCGTCGCAGAACCTGCTCGACAATCGTCCGCAGGAAGAAGGCGAAATGCGTCGGGCGCGCGCGGCGACCCTCTCGATGATCCCCACGAAGACGGGTGCCGTGAAGGCGTGCGCGAAGATTTTCCCGCACTTGAAGGGCAAGATGGACGGCATGGCGTTCCGCGTGCCGGTGCCGACGGTCAGCTGCGCGTACATGGCGTTCTCGCTCCAGAATGCGACGACGGTCGACGAGGTGCATGCGGCCCTGGAGAAGGCGGCGGCGAGCGACGCCATGCGCGAGATCCTCGCCGTGTCGCACGAGCAGTGCGTGTCCATCGATTTCCAGACCGATCCGCACTCGTCCATCGTCGACGCGCCTTCCACCAAGGTGGTCGACGGCACCGCGCTCCAGCTCCTCAGCTGGTACGACAACGAGTGGGGCTACGCGATGCGCGTGACGGAAATGACGGTGAGGATGGGGAAGTTGATTCAACACTGAGAGGCTCGAAGGACGAAGCGCGAGACACCTCCTCAGCTTTGGCGAGGGGCGTTTTTCGTGCTTCGGATTTCGAATGTTTCCTCAAATTGTTTCCTGATACGATAGATTCCTATGAATTCTCGACCATCCCTCAACGAACACCTCTACGCCCACGCGCGGATTCCCGACGATCTGCGCCACCTCATCATGCACGTCGCGACTGCCGCGAAGTACATCCACCACGCGATCCGCACGACGGAGGCGGGGCTGGCCGGAACCGAGAATCAGTTCGGCGAGAAGCAGGTGAAGCTCGACGTGCTGAGCGAGGAGATCATCCGCACGCACTTGGCCGAGAGCCACCTGGTGGCCACGCATTTTTCGGAAGAATCCGACGACGTCATCGAGCTTGATGCGCAGGCTCCCTACACCGTCGTCTACGATCCCCTCGACGGATCGTCGCTCGTCGACGCGAACTTCGCCGTCGGGTCCATCTTCGGCATCTACCCGGGTACGGACATCATCGGCCGCAAGCCCAGCGATCAGGTGGCCGCGCTGTACGCGCTCTACGGCCCGCGCACGCTCCTGGTCTACAGCACGGGCAACGGCGTGCACGAGTTCATCCTCAACGAAGTGGGTGAGTTCGTGCTGCTGCGCCAGTTCCTGGGCGTGGGCGACACGGCG
>CAZTYD010000015.1:0-9117 GCA_964618035.1 uncultured Candidatus Peribacteria bacterium | reverse complement strand
GCGAAGACGTTCAGCCCCGGCAACCTGGCGGCGGCGAAGGATCATCCTCCCCTCCGGCAGCTGCTGCAGGAATGGTCGGAGACGCTCACGCTGCGTTACGCCGGATGCATGGTGGCCGATGCGCACCACGTGCTCAGCAAGGGGCAGGGCGTGTTCCTCAACGTCGGCGGCGCGAAGTACCCCCAGGGCAAGCTCCGCATGATCTTTGAGTGCGGGCCGTTCGCGTACTTGATGGACCAGGCCGGCGGAATGGCCAGCGATGGCACGCAGCCGCTGCTGGAAAAGGAGATCGTGAGCTTAGAGCAGCGCACGCCGATCATCATGGGGTCGAAGGAAGCAGTTGAAAAAGTATGCGCCGCGTTGGCTTGAAGTTGTGGCACCCGCGTCGTCCGCTGTCTTCTGACTTCTGATCACCCTCATTCACCAGAACGGCTGCTCCAACGCCTTCTGCATCACTTCCTCCAGCGTGTGCGTCGGATCGTACTTCGGCGGCTTGCCCTCGATCTTGTAGACGCGCTTCATGGATCGGTACGTGCCCCAGGGGTAGTAGCGCTTCTTGGGCGCGCGCTTCGGCCGTCCGCCCTTCTCGCCTTTGGCGGGTTTCTCGGGTCTCTCTTCCCGCTCGATGGTCGGCATGGACAGCGGCTTCGGATTGCCGTTCTTGCTCCACTGCACGCGGCCGACCACGGCGTTCTTGTCGGGATCCACGTACACCAGATCATCGTCGGCGTACGAGCCGGATCCCGTCGCGGGGACGACGGGTGCGGTCGCGGGAGCCGGCGGTGGAACGGGATCGGTCATGAGTAGAGTCGATGTTCTTCGGGTTCGGGCGGCTTCGGCGGCTTCGGCGGAGGGGGGACGGACGCGTTCGTCTCTCGGCGCTCGGGGATGGTCGTCGCTTCCGGGTGGTGGAAGACTTCGTTCGGCTGCGTTCTGCGCCTCAGGTGGAACGTAATGAAGCACTCTGTCGTTGTCACGAGGCTGGCAATGAGTGCCAGGTAGAGGCCGTAGCGAATGTTCAAGCCAGATTAGTCGCGCGTCACCTGCAGCAGCACGCTGAGCGACGCGAGAATGAGAATCGTCGCCTGGCCCGACAGTGCGAGTCGCGTGCCGTCGCGGTGCCGGCGGCGGAGGATCACCGGGCCGCCGAGCAGGGGTACCAGCGTGGCAAGCAGGAGGGCGAGAATCAGCAGAAAGATCGCAATGCCGATGAGCGCCGTGTAGTGCTGGAATCCCGTGTAGCGGATGGGATGATCCTCTCCCGCACGCTCCCCGCCAAGCCAGGGGAGGAACAACGAGATCAGCGTCACCAAGGCACTCCCGTTGATAATCTGCTCCTCCAGTTCCAGTGTCTTGAGCCCATGGACGAAGCGCGACGGCATCGACGGCGAGGATAGCATTGCGGCGTCTTTCTTGCTAGTGTCTGCAGCGAGCCTGTGCGGGCTATCTGTCGACTGTGCCAGTGTTTTGGATCGATGCCCTCCCCTTTCTCGCCGGAGTGTGGTAACGTACGCCGCTCGAATCATTCATGACGCTTATGAGGATCGCGATCGATGTTCGGGAGGCCTGCAAGCCTGAGCGCACGGGCAAGGGGCAGTGGACGTACGCACTGGTCGATGAATTGTTGAACCGGGAATTCCCCTTGGTCTGTTACAGCCAGGAACCGCTGCCTCTCTCGTGGCTCGATCGCGGCGCGACGGAGATCCGCATTCCCCTCTCGGGCCTCAAGTGGCACGTGCGTGTCGCGTCGCTGCTGCAGGCGAAGACTGATATCGATCTCTACCTGAGCCCGACGAGCTACCTCGTGCCGTACTTGCTTGGGAAGCGCTTCCCGTACGTGCCGGTCATCCACGATCTCATCGCCTTTCGCCATGAGCCGCACAATCGCAAGGCGCGGTTCATCGAACACTTCACGCTGCAGCGAACGCTCGAGAACGCCGCGCACATCCTGACGGTGAGCGAGGCGACGAAGCGCGATGTGCGACAGAAGTTCCCCCAGGTGTCGCCGGATCGCATCACGCCGGTGTTCGCCGGCCCCATGCGGCGGACAGTTTCTCTCCATGCGTCGGATCATCATACGATTCTCTGCATTGGCACGCTGTGCCCGCGGAAGAACCAACTGCGCTTGGTCGAGGCGTACGCCGAGCTGCCGCCGCCGTTGCGCGCCCAGTACCGTCTGGTGCTGGCCGGCGCGCGCGGCTGGAGCGACGAGTCCATACTGGAATTGATCGAGCGCACGCCGGGCGTGGAGTGGCGGCAGTACGTTTCCGACGACGAGTACCTGCAATTGCTCGGGACCTGCGCCGTTTTCGCGCTTCCGTCGTTGTACGAAGGATTCGGCATGCAGATTCTCGATGCGCTGCAGCGCGGCATTCCCGTCCTCACGTCTGATCGCGGCAGCCTGCGCGAGCTGGTCGGGTCCGCCGCGCTCATCGTGGACCCCGAAGACACGCGCTCCATCGGCGCCGGACTTGAACGGCTCCTCGGCGATGCATCGCTCCGCGAGATGTATCGGGCAGAGGGGCCGCGGCAGGCCGCGCGGTACTCGTGGGAACGCACGGCGGATCTGGTCCTGTCGGCGGTGGAGAGAGTGACGGGGGTGGCGGGACTCCGGGAATAAGATTGCAAGATTGCAAGACTGCAAGAATCCAAGCCAAATTCCAAGGGTTCCTCCCTTGGGTCTTCCTTGCAATCTTGCAGTCTTGCAATCTTGAAATCTTCGCCCTTGTGGTTCGGCAACCCAGCACACTATCATTTCTCTCCAATGCACTACCGCCGCATCGGTCTGACGGCCAAATCGGAACTCATGCACCGCGAGGATGCATTGCGCGCCGTTCTCCGCGTGCTGCGGGCGTTCGACGGCGACGTGCTGCTGGACCGGCGGCGCTGCGCGCAGCTTCCCTTCGCGGAGGGGTATGCTTTCTACGACAAGGAGGAGGGATTGGATCTGCTCATCGTGGTAGGCGGAGACGGGACGATCCTGCGCACGGTGCGCGAGATGGAGGATCCGTCCATTCCGCTGCTCACCATCAATGTGGGAACGGTGGGTTTCTTGGCCGAGATGACCTTCGACGAGATCGAGACGCTGCTGCCCCGCTTCCTCCGGGGCGAGGGGTGCACCGACGAGCGCGCGACGCTGCACGTGGATGCGCGGCGCGGCGGGGAATCGCTGTTCAACGGCATCGTGCTGAACGAGGCGGCCGTTTCGCAGGGCAGCATCGCCCGGCTCGTCGATCTGCGCACGCGCATCAACGGCCAGGAGCTCACGAACTTTCGGGCCGACGGGCTCATCCTCTCGACACCCACCGGTTCCACCGCGTACTCGCTCGCGGCGGGCGGGCCCATCGTGCATCCGCAGCTGCCGGCGACGATCCTCACGCCCATCAATCCCCACAGCTTCAGCCAGAAGCCCATCGTGATCCCCGGCCAGCAAGTCGTCGACGTGGAGGTGTGGACGCCCGAGAATAAATTCAGGGATATCGAAGTGAGCCTGACGCTCGACGGCCAGACGTACATCTCGCTCCAGCGCGGCGATACGATCCGCGCGGCGATGGGCTCGCGCACGGTGAAGTTCCTGCGGCGGAGCCCGGATGCGTTCTACGGGACTCTGCGCACGAAGCTGAAGTGGGGAGAGAGATTGGAATGAGTAGTTGAAATTCGAAGCACGAAAAAATTTCGAATTTTGTGCTTCCTATTTCGTACTTCTCTTATTCTCTCACGATCATCTCCTCCCGATCCTGTCCCGTGCCGATCAGGCTCACGGGAATGCCGAGGTGTTTCTCGATGAGCTCGACGTACGCGCGGGCCGGCTGCGCGAGCGCGGTGTAGTCGGTTTTCCCCTTCGTGGGTTGCATCCAGCCGGGCATCACTTCGTAGAGCGGTTTGTTCTCGTCCTCGTAGCCCACGGCGACCGGCACGGTGGCCTCTTCGTCGAGCACGTCGAGCTTGGTCAGGTTGATGTGCGTGAAGCCGTTGATCATCGCCGCGCGCTGCACGCCCGTCAGATCGAGCCAGCCGCAGCGGCGCGGCCGGCCGGTGGTGGACCCGAATTCCCCTCCCCGCTGGCGGATGCGCTCGGCGTCGGCCGGCTGCAGCTCGGTGGGGAACGGGCCTTCGCCCACGCGCGTCGTGTACGCCTTCACCACGCCGACGACCGACGAGACGACGCGCGGCGGCAGGCCCAGCGCGTGGATGGCGCCCATCACCGTGGTGGCGCTGCTGGTGACGTACGGGTACGTGCCGTGATCCAGATCGAGCATCGTCGCCTGCGCGCCCTCGATGAGGATCTTCTTTCCCTCGTGCAGGCGCTCGTGCAGGAGCAGGGTGGTGTCGGCGATGAAGGGACCGATCTTCTCGACGGCCAGCTGCAAGCTCTCCCACTCGGCCACCGCGTTCGTCGGGATGCCGAAGAGCTGCTCCAGCGCCCGCAATTCGGCGTCGAGTTTCGCGCGCAGTGTCGATGGGTTCGCCAGATCCTCGATGCGCAGCCCGATGCGCAGCGCCTTCGTCGCCATCGCCGGCCCGATCCCCTGCTTGGTGGTGCCGATCTTCCCGTCGCCGCGGCGTTCCTCCAGCGCCGCGTCGGCCGCGCGGTGCGCGTCGAGGAGTATGTGCGCCTGATGCGAGAGGTACAGACGTCCGCCCAGCTCGATCCCCTGTTCGGCCAACCCTTGCATTTCCGTCATCAGGTCTTTGCAGTGCACGACGGTGCCGGCCCCGATGACGTTCTCGGTGTGCGGGTGCAGGAGCCCGCGCGGCAGCAAAGGGACGACGTTCTTCTTGCCGTCGAGGAGGGTGGTCTGCCCGGGATTGGCAGCGCCCACCGCCCGCGCGACCACGGGGACGTGTTCGGTGTGGATGTCGATGGCCTTCCCCTTCCCTTCGTCGCCCCACTGTGCGCCCATGACGGCGCAGACCTGGCCCAGTTGCGAGAGGAGTGTTTCCATGACGAAAGGGTACCAGTGCTTCGCGTCCGATGAAAATGCGAAGTATCGATTGTAGCAGCATTGGGGGCGACCCCTCTGCGGAACGGCGTCCGCAGGGGGTCTGCCGCGTCGCGCGTGGCGACACGGCGGTTTGTTTCAGGGTCCGCGAGGAGGGCCGGGGCCGACCGGTTCGAGCGACACGTCATCGACCCACAGGGCACCGACTTCGCTCGTGATGCGGAAGTCGAGGCTCAGCTCAGTGGCCTCGGGCTCAGTGCGGAAGATCTTCTCGATCTTCGCCCAGCGACCGACGGTCGGCAGACATTCCTCGAATGCACCCTCTCGCAACACTCGCCACTGCGAGGGCACGTTCTGGTACTGACCGATACGGAAGACACAATCGCCTTCCGTGCCGCGGGCGACGAAGTACCAGAACCGCAATCGCATCTTGGTGGCGTAGCGTACCGGCCGCTCGCCGAAGCGGTAGAAGTGGCAGCCCGGAACGGCCGCATCGAGGAAGAGACTCCCCTTCCCCGAATGTGACCACCGCATGTCGATGCGGTCTGTGGGCGGATCCTTCCACCGGCACTTTGCCTGCGCCAGGTACTGCTCGCGGTCCATGGGGAGCGTGTCCCGTAGGACCGAAGAACCGAGGTGCAGGTTGAGCTGGCGAATGCCCAGTAGCGGGTCATACTCGCCGTAGATTTCGTGCAGGTGTTCCAGCTTGAGCTGGACATGCACAGCGGTACTGGGTGATAGCGTGATAACCGACTGAGGCGCCACCGGAGCCGGCCCATCACCAGTCCAGATGATGAGGCTCGCCTGTTCCTGGCACCGTTGCGATGCGCAGGCGTCGGGGATCAAATCGGTAGATCCCGAGAACCGGTTCAAGCCGGTGATGGTCGCACTCGACCATCGTGGAATCGCATGAGCCGCGACGCGGGAGTTCGAGAGATCGCCTTCCAGCGTCGCGAGGATCTCCGTCGGTCGGACGTCCGTGCTCAATCCCCGGTACTGGAGCCGGTACGACACCAGCCATCCTCCCTGATCCTGATCAATTGATCGCGAGAGAATGACGAGGTTAGATTTCTCACCCGCCGAAGTCGGCGGGATCTGCGCGAAGGCGGCGAGCAGCATCACTGCGGGCGCCATTGGGCACCTCCTTGTTTGGACTCTGAAAAAGCGATGTCTTTGCCCAATCAACAACGATTGAGCTTACGCTGAGCATTCAGGGCAAATTTACATCAGTCAAAGAAACCGAACATCACAGCCTGTTTGTCGCAGTCGGTCCGCAGAAAGATGCTGGATCGATGCGGATCAGTCGGCGCTGGCCACGAGGTGCGCTTGATCCGCCCGGCACTCCACCACGTAGCCGACGCAGTACGGATGCTCGGTGGCGGCCTCCACGAGCGAGCGCAGCACCTGTGCGCCGTCCTCTCCGCCAAAGAGCGCGGCATGCGGTTCAAACCCCGCAACGTCTCGCATCAATTGGTGGTGCTGCGGGATGTACGGCGGGTTCGATACCACCACGAAGTGCTCGTCGAGGCCCATGAGCGGCTCGAGTCCGCTGCCATGCAGGAACGTGATGCGTTCGGCGACGCCGTGGCGCTCGGCGTTGTGTATCGCAATGCGCAGCGCCTCCTTGCTGATGTCGGTCGCGATGATCCGCAGGGATGGCGCCAGCAGCGCGAGCGTGACCGCGATGCAGCCGCTGCCGGTTCCCACGTCCGCTACCATCGTCACGTCGCTCTCCAGCAGCGGCTTCGCGACGCCGACGATCTGGTGATCGAGCGGGCGCACGTCGTCGTGCGGCGCGCCGAGGAATTCGAGCGCGAGATCGACGAGTCCCTCCGTCGCGGGGCGCGGGATGAGGACATCGGGCGTGACGGTGAACGGCCGGCCGTAGAATTCCTTCTCGCCCACGATGTACGCGACGGGCTCCCCCGCCGCGCGGCGCGCACGCAGGCCTTCCCACTGGCGTTCCTGCACCGGCGCGAGCGGCTGCTCGGCGTTCATCAGGAGCCACGTTCGGTTCTTCCCCAGCAGGTGCGCGAGGAGCAGTTCGGCGTCGAGCCGGTCGAGGCCCGAACTCCTGAGTGCTTTTTCGATCGTCATGACGGTATGATGGTGCATGTGATGCGGGTGGCTGTCGACTGTCGGTTTGCGGGTACCCAGACGGGCCTGGGGCGCTACGCTCGCGAGCTCGTGTCGGCGCTGCTGCGGCGAAAGGACGGGATTCTATACATTCTGCTCGTCCGCTCAAGCGACGAGCCGTGGATAGCCGAACTTCCGCAGCCGGTAGAGACAATTTCGGTGCCTGCTCCCCACTATTCCCTGCGGGAACAGTGGGAAATCCCGCGCGCCGTCCAGTCGGCGAATGCCGATCTCTTCTTCGCGCTCCACTTCAACGTGCCGTTCTTCTGTCCCGTACCGTTCGTCGTCACCATCCACGATCTCATCCTCCATCGGTACCCCAATCAGGCGTCATTGGCGAAGCAGATTGCCTACCGCCTGCTGATGGCGCGGGCGATCCGGCGGGCGCGGCGCATCATCAGCGTGAGCGCGTTCACCCGATCCGAACTGAAACATTTTTACGGCAAGAGAATCGCCGCGAAGACAACGACGGTCCACGAAGGGGTGTCTCCCCTCTTCTCACGCTCATCCGAGGATGAGATCGCTGATGTTCGCCGGAAGTACGATCTTCACTCTCCGTTCTTCCTGTACGTGGGCAATGCGAAGCAGCACAAGAACGTGCAGATGTTGATTGATGCGTTCGAAGAAGTCAGGAATCAGAAGGCAGAAGTCAGGCGGGAGTTGGTGCTAGTAACCGGGGGAAGAGAGCGTGAGCTTTTGCGATTGGCTGATGATGTTCGCGTGATCGAAAAAGTGGCCGATACCGATCTACCGTCTCTGTACTCCGCGGCGGATGCGTTCGTGACGGCGTCGCTGTACGAGGGATTTGGCTTACCCGTTGCCGAAGCCGAGCGCTGCGGCTGTCCCGTCATCGCCGCCAAGCGCGCGTCGATTCCGGAAATCGCCTCGGCGTCCACCATCCTCCTCGAACCGACGGTGCAGGCGTTCGCCGCCGCGATGTCGCGCACCTCCTTCCCGTCACCCACGCCCGCTCGCCTCCTGTGGGACGATACTGCGGCTCACACGGCTCGTATCTTGCTTGGCGAATAAAAAAGGTTTGGAAATTGCAGTCTTGGTTCTTCTATGATCATTCCATGGATCGCCTCAACACTGTCTTGCCCAAAGTCCTCCAGCGCCGCGGCCTCCACGGCCAGGCGACGGCGTCGATGATCGTGCATCAGGCGCAGGAGTGGCTCACCAATGCGCTGCCGCAGTTTGCGCGAGACCTGCAGGTGCTGCACATCAAAGACGGCACGCTCGCCATCGCGTCGGCCAACAGTATCGCCGCGCAGGAGTGCCAGCATGTGGTGCCGCTGCTCAAGGAGTACTTGGTGCGGGACTGTAAGCACGTGCAGTTGGAGAACATACACGTCATGCGCGAGCGCGCGGCGTGATCAGATCGCCCGGCTGTCGTACGCCCAGTGCAGCACGGCCTGCCGCTGCCGTTTCCTGCAGTCCGCGTCTCCTTTGCCGCAGTGGAGCGCGATCTGCGCGATGTGCCGGCGGATCGCCAGCCATCGCTTGATCTGCCGCTCGTCTTCCCCCGGCATGCGTCGGCCGCGGTAGTAGCGGCAGTACCACTGGAACCAGCCGCGCGGGTCGGCGGGGTGGATCCAGCCTTTGCGGCGCCAGACCGAGAGCGGCTGACTCGCATTGACGCCGAAGCAATTGAGGGCCGGATCATGACGCTCGTGGCAGAGTTTGGCGTGCGTGAACCAATCCGCCGGGAATTCGTCGCGGCAGTCCGTCATGTACTTGCCGCCAAAGACGCCCAGGGCGAGCATCTCCTTGGGCGTGAGCGCCGGCCGAAACCGTGGGTCGAAGTGCGCTCCCTCGGGCTCCGAGAGCGCGTACCGGTACCCGCTCTGCATCAGATCATGCACGGTGACGGTGGGATGTACGGCTCGTTGGGGCATGGGACAGGCGGATTCCGCCATCGTACCAGACTGCGCAGAGGAGTGAATGGCAGGGCGGCTCTTCGGCGTTTGGGAGGGGCTTGCAATCTTGCAGTCTTGCAATCTTGCAATCTTCCCTTGCCTTGCCAATTTTCGTTGTCTAC
>CAZTYD010000014.1:3297-10986 GCA_964618035.1 uncultured Candidatus Peribacteria bacterium | reverse complement strand
CCCCCCTCGCCTCCCTCTTCAAGTCCGCATCGATGAACATCTGGATCTCGCCGTCGAGCACCGCGGTGGTGTTGCTCGTCTCGGTGTCGGTGCGGAGATCTTTGACCATCTGGTACGGGTGCAATACGTAGCTGCGGATCTGCTGGCCGAAGTCGGCCGACTGCGTGGCGCCTTTCAGTTCGGATTTCTGCGCCTCTTCCTCGGCGCGCTTTTTTTCCAACAGTTTCGCGCGGAGCATGTTCATCGCCTGGGCCCGGTTCTGCTGCTGCGATCGCTCCGTCTGGCATGCCACGACGATGCCCGTGGGGATGTGCGTGATGCGCACCGCGCTGTCGGTCTTGTTCACGTGCTGGCCGCCGGCGCCGCCGCTGCGGTACGTGTCGACGCGCAGGTCGCTCTGGGCGATCTCGATCTCGTCCGTCTCGGTGATCTCTGGCAGCACTTCCACCAGCGCGAAGCTCGTCTGCCGCAAATTCTTGGCGTTGAAGGGCGAGAGCCGCACGAGGCGGTGCGTACCGCGCTCGCACTTGAGGTTTCCGTACGCCATGTCGCCCACCACGTGGAACGTGACGGTCTTGACGCCCGCCTCCTGTCCGTCGGTCTTCTCCAGCACGTTGCACTGCCAGCCCTGCCGCTCGCAGTAGCGCAGGTACATGCGCGCGAGCATCGAGGCCCAGTCCTGCGCCTCCGTGCCGCCGGCGCCGCTGGAGATGGTGAGGTAACAGTTGCTCGCGTCGAATTCTCCCCCCAGGTACAGCTGCGTCTCCAACGTCTCCCACCGCGACCGCAGTGTCGCGAACTCCTTCTGCAAGTCGGGCAGATCCGTCTCGTCCGCCTGCTCGGTCAATTCGATCAGATCGCTCGTCTCCTGCCACAAGGTGGCGATGGGTTCCCACTGCTTGCGTAATGCCTTCAGCTTGGCGAAGAGCGCATTCGCTTCCTTCTGATCATCCCATATGTCGGGGCGGTTCGTTTTCTCCTCGAGCGCCGCAATCTGTTGAGGAATGCCGCGCGCCTCAAAGAGAGTCCTTCCCCTGGCTTACGGCCGAGTGCAGTTCCTGTAATTTCTGCAGGAGTTCTTCCATGGGAAGGGGGAAACGGGTAGGGCTGTATGGTAGCGGAAATGAAGGGGGAGGCGAGAGAGGGTGATTGGTTGGTGAGTAGTTTGTAGTTGGGAGTGAGTAGTTTCTTTGGTCACCCCGGCTTTCTCGGTCGCCTCTTTTCTGCTATAATGAGCAGAAAACTCATGACAGACACTCCCGTCGTCGACTGGGTGACCGACGTGCAGCCGCCGAGCCTGGCGGAGCGCGTGGCGATGCCGTTCTTCCTGTTTGGCGCCTTCCTGTGTATGGCGCTGGGATTCTCGTGGCTGTTCGTGCTGCCGCGGTGGTCGACCGTCGAGATCGCGGGCAAGAGCTACGGCGAGGCGCAGTTGCAATCGTACGAGCAGTCGCTGCGGGCGAGCGTGGTCTCGCTGGAGCGCGAGCGCGACGCGTCGCTGTATCCGCACGACGCCGTGCACGCGGAGTTGCAGGCGCAGAAATCGCATGCCGTGCCGCTGGCGGCCGTGGTGCGGCAGATCCAAGAGCAGGCGCGTGCCCTCTCGGCCGTGCCGAATGCCGTGCACATCGACCATACGGCCTTTCAGGCCGAGGGGAAGATGATCGTGCTCACCGGGGACGTGCGGTCCGTCGGTCCCTCGAGCATGACGGTGCTCGCGCAGTTCGCCGAGCAGCTCTCGAAGATGTCGTTCGTCGACTCCATGGCACAGCCGACCTTCGTGCGGCAGGACGACCCCGCCCTCGGCCCGCACTCGCCGTTCCGCATCACGCTCACGCTCAAATGATCTCATCCCTCCAGCACCGGCACCCGCTGCGCCTGATCGCTTCGGGCGCCGCGTTGCTCGGCCTCGCGGGTCTGCTCATCGCCGCCCACGTGCGGGCGACGCTCGCCATGGAGCAGGATGTCTTGCCCCGGGCCGCGCAGCTCTCTAGCCTGGAGCACCGCCGCGATCTCCTGCGCCAGCAGGCGGACCTCTCGGCGCTGTCCTCGGCGGAGCGGGCCGGCTCCTTCCACGAACGCATCCAGATGCATGTCCTGCCGCCCATCGCGAGTACCGACCGCTTCCTGGCCGCTTTCGCAGCCGTGTCCGACACGCTGCAGAAGCGGGGATGGGAGGCCCATGCGTCGGCGGTGTCGTTCGGCGATCCCGTGCCCATGGAGCATGATCTTGTGCGGCAGCCCGTGACATTCTCGGTCATCGTGACGCCGGAGGGATTGGATGCGTGGCTGTCGTTCATCGATCTGCTCGGTTACGTGACGGTGGCAGATGCCCTGTCGGCCGACGACATCCGCCTGCTGACGACGAGCGCCGAGACGGAGAACCCCCTGGCCATCGACGCGCTGCAGAAGTTCCTCTCTATGGATCTGGCCGCGTACGCGGCGGATCCCCGGGGGTACCGCGACCGGCTGCTCGGCTCGGTGTCCGGCGGCGGGTTCGCCGCCGCGCTCCAAGGGGCGCTCTCGACGCCGTTGTTCGACGAGGCCGCCCGATTCTTCGCGGGCGATGTTGGGCGCGCGATTGCGGATCAGAAGCTCTGGCCCATGCCGTACGCCACGCTCGATACCCTGTCGGTCGAGCCGGCGGATGGGGGGATGGAGCGGGTGGCGTTCGTGCTCAGGAGGGTGGGACGGGGGGAAAATTGAGAATTGAGAATTGAGGTGTGTTTCTGTTGATCGTCGTTCATTCTCAATTCTCCATTTTCCATTCTCAATTCCTCCGTGCTTTCTTGACTTCCAGTCATCCCCTCTCGTAGATTACGGGTCTCGTTTCCCCCTTTTTCCTCTGCGACAACGTCACAAGCATGCGCCGCCGATGCGGCAAGAGAAGCGGCCGCGCTTCAATGAACAGATCCGTGTGCCGGAAGTGATGCTCGTGAGTGACGAGGGAGCCGCCGAAGTGCTGCCGACGAACGTGGCGCTCGAGCGCGCACGGGCGCAGGAGATGGATCTGATCGAAGTCTCACCGAAGGCGAACCCGCCGGTGGTGAAGATCGGGGAGTTCGGGCACTATCTGTACCAATTGCAGAAGAAGGAGAAGAAGCAGAAGGCGCACAGCAAGCAGGTGGAGGTGAAGATGCTCAAGTTCGGTTTCCGCACCGAGAAGCACGACCTCGAACGCCTGGCCGGCCGGGCCCGGGAATTTCTGGCCGAGCGGCATCTGGTCAAATTCGCCGTCCGCCTGCGCGGGCGCGAGCTGGGGAACAAGGATTACGCCGCGCAGAAGCTGAAGGGTGTCATCGAGACGCTCATGGACGTGGCCGAGATCGAGGAGGCGGTGAAGATGCAGGGGAATCAGTTCATCGCGATCGTACGACCGAAGAGGACGTAAGAGGCGGATCGGGGGTATGGGGGAATATTCTTTTCTTTCAGGGAAAGATTTCAAGATTGCAAGACTGCAAGATTGCAAAGATCAGCAGCCGGCCCTGATCTCGGTTGTGCAAATCCCACAAATTCCCTTTGCATCTTTTTCAAGTCTGTTATACTTCCGCTCCCAATGCCCTGAAGAGGGCAAAATTTCTTCTGAACTATGCCGAAGATCAAGTCGCACAGCGGCGCCAAGAAGCGGATTCGTCGCACCGGGAGCGGACAGGTCGCCTTCAAGCGCCGGGGCCGCAGCCACCTGCTGCAGCAGAAGAGCAAGCGCCAGAAGCGCCTGAACCGTACCGTGGTCGCCAACGACCGCGACATCAAGCGATTGGAAGCCGTTGTCCCTTACCTCTGAACCATGCGAGTCATCCTTCGACAGGCTCAGGATGACAGCGGAATCATCACCCAGTAGCTCAGTTTTCTTTCTCTCTCATGCGAGTCAAACGTGGTATCGCCCGCCACCGGCGTCATAAGAAGATCCTCAAGCTCGCCAAGGGGTACCGCGGCATGCGGTCCACCGCTTTCAAGAAGGCGAACGAGGCCGTGGTGCGCGCCGGCGTGAACGCGTACCGCGACCGCCGCCTCAAGAAGCGCACCTTCCGCAGTCTGTGGATCGTCCGCCTCAACGCCGCGCTGCGCGCCGAAGGCGTGACGTACTCGGCGTTCGTCAGTGCCATGAAGAAGAAGAACATGACGCTGAACCGCAAGGTGATGAGCGAGCTCGCCATCCACGAGCCGGCCGTGTTCGGCAAGATCATGAAGGAAGCGGGAGTGGCGTAAGACCGTCGATACACTTTTTTGTCCCTGTCTATACCATTGTGTATCCGGCAAGGGTAATATAGCAGGCTATGACTTCTCCACTTATGCTCGCCCCCCATGGGCGGTCTTACTCTTTATTTGCTGGTTGTGCTCGCGGTGAACGTGGGCATTGCGGTGTGGGTCCGGAAACGGCTGATTCGAGCAGCGGTATCTGCCGTGGCGGCGGAGTCCCGTTGAAGAGTCTCATTATTGGCCGAGAGAATGTGTCGTGAGGCACAGGACATAGCTTGGTATGATGCGTCCATGTCGTCAGTCATTACGATCCGTCCGTATCAACCAGCTGATTTCGATGCGCTTCGCCTCTGTCTTCGTGAGTTGCAGAAGCATACCTACTTGCTCGAGTGGCTTCCGATCATTCGATCTGAGGAGGACTTTGATGCCGATGCCTACCTACGGGCGACCATCGAGATCGTGCGTGAACGAGAAGGCGTGATCTTCCTTGCTCTCAAAGACGAGAATGTCGTCGGATGCGTCGTGGGCACCATTCCGCAGGCGACGGATCCGATTGATCATTTGGAGTCATTCCCGGCGAGGGAGGGATACATCAATGAGCTCATTGTTCTGGAAGAGGCGCGTGGCGGCGGAGCCGGTAGATTCTTGATGCAAGAGGTGGAGCGGTACTTCCGGTCAAAAGAATGTGCATTCGTACGAGTGAACTGCTTCGCGCCGAATGTGCGATCGTTGGAATTTTACCATCACTGCGGCTATGAGGACCGGCTTATCAGCCTCATCAAGCCGTTGCGGGATGATTCTTGACTGCGCAGAAGATCATGCGTCGGCAACCGCGGGCCGAAGGCCCGCTCTGCTCACTGCTGATGCGATTCACTCCTCGCCAATTTCCTGATCTCCACCATTCGCTCCTCCGCCGCCCTCACTCCCGCCTGCCAGAAATCCTCTGCTTGGTCGAAGCGGAACGGCTGATGCGGTTGTGCCGGTTTTATCACCAGGTCGCAGGCTGCCTTACTCTCGTCCAGCGACGCGTATCCCGCAGCGATGAACTCACTCCAGCCGCGCGGCAGGAAGCGCGTGGCATCCTGCCAGTCGGGGTTCGTGTCGGTGCCGATGACGAGGTCCGGATGGAACACCGTGCGGAGCGTGCGCGAGGGGATGGCGCCGAAGCTGAGGAGATCGACGAAGAGCTCGCCGTTCACTTCGGCCGGCCGGAAGAGCACCGGCATGGCGCTTGTCGCGTGCAGTGCATCGAGCAGGCGCGTGTCGGGCGGGAAGACGTACGGCTCGATGCAGTTCAGCGCGTGCTGCGTGAATCCGTCGTGGAGGATGCGGCTCCAGCGGATCGGTTCCTTGACGTGTCCGGCGATGCAGGTGAACGGGATGCGGCAGTCGGCCAGCGTCGCGTCGCCGACGAGCGGCTGCAAGTGTTCTTCCAGGCGCTGACGAAGGAGCCCGCCATGCAGGCCGTCTTTCCACGATGGCCCCACCCAGTCGGCGATGTTCGTCAACGACAGCGTGCGGGCGAGGGCGTGGATCTGCCCGATGGGGATGCCGAACGCGTACAGCGCGCCGATGATGGCGCCCATGCTGCTGCCGGCGATGCAGTCGGGTTGAATGTCTTCCCGATCGAGGACTTCGAGCACGCCGCCGTTGGCGATGCCCGCCGCGATGCCGCCCGACAGCGCGAGGCCGAGCGTCATGCGACAGGCGGCGGAACGATCTCCTCGACGGTCGTGGTTTCTGTCTTCGGCTGTTTTTTCTTCGCACTGCGTTGTGCGGCGTGCTTCCGGCGCCGGGGTTCGGCGGTCGTGCCGCGATCGAAGACGACGACATCGCCGCTGGGCGAGCCGCGCAAGCGACCGAACAGGAGGACATTCGCGAGCAGGAAGATCAGCACGACGTAGCCGAACACCACGCTCTCGATCACGTCGAGCGCCATCGGCTGATGGAGGCCCCGGAGCAGCGCGGCCGCTTCATACGTCGGCAGCCATGCGATGGATGCGAGCCGCGACAGGCCGTCGAGCAGCAGCTCGACGCTGCCGACGATGAGCAGCGGGGGCAGGTAGATGATGAGGAACAGCCCCCCGAGGGCGCGGGCGACCGTGCCGGTGCGCCCCGCGGTGAGTTCGCGGCTGCGCGAGAGAGCGTCGCGGTACCTTCGCTCCTCGATGACGACGATCATGTCGAAGAAGAACGTGCGGATGGCGTAGAGGGCAGCCGGAACGGCGAGCGGCACGAGCAGGAGCAGCGGGTAGAAGCAGCGAATGAGCGCCGGCCACGCGTCGCTCGCCTGCGAGCAGGTCGGCCCGAAGCCGACGTACAGCCCGGCGAGCGCCAACGCGGCGATGAGCCGGTACCCAATGAAGCACAGCCACAGGAGCGACGTGAGGAACAGCGGGACGACGTACGCGCGCGCCTCGCGCGCCACGGATTTGAACGACGTCCGCGCCCGCCCGGCGCGGTTCTGGATCTGCCGCTGCGCCACCAGGTACACCGACGCGAATCCCCACGCATTCAGCAGCTCCTGCAGGAGCGTGCCAAGCCAGCCGAGACTCACGAGCATCCAGTGCTGCGCGGGCGGACTATTAGGTTGTGCGAGGAGCGCCTCCCACAGCGGGTGCAGCAACGCCTGTACCACGGATGGCACGACGAACAGCCACAGCGTCACCCACAGCAGCGCGTGGTGCTTGCGCGCGAACGCGATGCTCTCGCGCGCCATCGCCAGAAGATCCGCAAACCCGAAACGGGGCATGGGAAGGGAAAAGGGAGAGAAGGGAGTATAGGGGTTGGTGGGGGTGAGGGGAAGGTCGGGGAAATGAAAAATTGAGAATGGAGAATTGAGAATGATGGAAGCAGCCTCAGGATCAGAATTGCTTCAAAATTCTCAATTCTCCATTTTCCATTCTCAATTTTACTTCCGCTTCACCCGCACGAAACCCGACGTATCGATCGTCCGCAGTTTCTTCTCCTCCTTGCCCAGGCGGTCGAGCAGCAGGTTGATGCCGATGGTATCCGACGCCATGTGGCTGCACTGGATCATGTTCACGTGGTGTTTGCGCGCTTCCTCCAGCGTCTTCTCGGTCACGTGCATGGACAGGATCGTCCCGATGCCGGCCTTCGACTGCGACTCGAGGAATTCCTCGGGGCCGTTGGTGCCGCCCGTGAACTCGGTCGCGGCGATCTTGCCCGGGCGGCTCGATCCGCTGCCGTGCACGATGATGGGCGGGTTGCCCTTCTTGGCGAAGTACTTGTACTCCGGAATATCTTCGATGGCTTTGATCACCTCGTTCAGATCGTCGAACTGCTTGCCGCAGATGGTGTCTTCCATGAACCGCCACACCAGGTTGTCGGTGATGGTGTGGCACGTGAAGGCGGGGAGGCCGAGCAGCTCGGCCGCGCGCTCGGTGCGGAAGAGGTTGTCGGCGTGGATCGCGCGCCACACGCGCTCCATGCGCGGGCGGATCTGCGCCTCCGAGTGGTTCACGGGCA
>CAZTYD010000014.1:0-3287 GCA_964618035.1 uncultured Candidatus Peribacteria bacterium | reverse complement strand
TTGAAATCCACCTCCGGCGTCCGCCCGCTCATCAGATCCGCCAGCGCGCGGCCCTCCGGGTGGTGGATGAACAGCGCGTCGATGCGCTCGCCCTTCTCGCGCAGGCGGTCGGCCAAGAGCACTTCCGGCGTCTCGATGTCGATGCCCACCATCAGTACTTCCACGTCCTCGTCGCCCGTGCCATTGATGATGCGCGAGTCGTGGTACGGATTCGTGAGCCGCTCGGTGTCGAACATGTCCTTCTCGCGGCCCTCGAGCTTGGCGTACCGGTCTTTCTGCTTCTTGAGCATCTTATCGATCATCTTCTTACCGCGCGGGTCTTCGCTGATGCCGATTTCAATGGCACGCTGCATGAACGTCTTCAGTTTCATGGGAGATGTGGGAAGTGACAGAAAGGTTCGGGTCGAGAATAGTGGAAGTGACGGGAAGGGGGAAGGTTTGTGACGGAAAGGGCCTCGATACGCCCTCCGCTTCGCTGCGGGCTACTCGGCCTGACACGGCTGGTGCCGTGTACACGCAAGTCTCTTGCGTGTCAGGCCAAGCAGCCTCGCCTGCGTACCATGCTCGGCTGCAAAATGCATGCGTACATCATGTGCAACCAGCGAGGCGTATCGAGGCCCTACTTCCATTGACTCCCTCCCCGCCATCCCTGCACAATCCGCACCTATGTACACGATCACCGATCTCAAGCCCGCCCTTCGACAGGCTCAGGACAGGGTTCGTGTCACCTTCCACTGACTAGTATGTATACTATTACCGATCTCAAGCCCGGCCGCGCCATCAACCTCGACGGCGAGCCGTACCTCATCATCAGCTCGCAGTTCGGGCGCAAGAGCCAGAGCAAGGCGAACATGCAGACCAAGCTCAAGAACCTGAAGACGGGTGCCATCGTCGCGCGCAACTTCCAGGGCTCCGAGAAGATCGAGCCGGCCGACGTGGGCTACCGCAAGGTGCAGTACCTGTACAACGACGGGTCGAACTACACGTTCATGGACCTGCAGACGTACGATCAGTATGAATTATCTTCAGATGTGATGGAGGAGACCGGCGGCTATTTGGTCGATGGCCAGGAGGTCGACGCACTCATGTTCGAGGAGCATCCCATCGGCATCAACCTGCCTTCGACGGTGACCTTAAAAGTGAAGGAGACGATCCCCGGCGTGAAGGGCGACACCGCCACCGGCGGCTCCAAGCCTGCTACGCTGGAGACGGGTATGACGGTGAACGTGCCTTTGTTCATTAATGAAGGCGATAGGGTGAAAGTGAATACCGAGACGGGGGAGTATATGGAGCGGGTGAACGGGTAGGTCATTCTTCTACTCTCCTTCGGTAAGCTCAAGACAGGCTACTCAGGATGACATGTAGGCATTATGTCGAATGGTCCTGCTGAGTGGTGTCATGGTGAGTGGAGACGAACCATGACACTGCATGACCGTCGTCCTCCTCGTCACCCTATCTTTCGCATCAACAACTCATTCACTTTCTTCGGATTCGCCTGGCCCTTCGATTCCTTCATGATCCACCCCACCACCGCGCCCAGCGCCGCCTGCTTGCCCGCCTTGTACGATTCGATGGCCGCTTGATTCGCGGCGACGGCTCTGTCCACGAGTTCCTGCAGCGCGCCGTCGTCGGAAATCTGCCCCATGCCTTGTTCCTTGATGATGACATCCGGTGATTTGCCCGTGGTCACCATCAGTTCCAGCACCTGCTTGCCGGCGTTGCCCGAGATCGTGCCGTCCTCGATGCTCGAGACGAGGGCGACGAGGGAGTTCGCCTCGGGCGCGTCACTCATGGGCTTACTGTGTGCGTTCAGGAAACCCATCAGCTGCGTGAGCACGATGCTCGATGCCTTCTTGGCGTCGTTCGTCTGGGCGTACACGGCGTCGTAGCGCTGCTTGAGGACCGGCTCGTCGATGATCATCGCCGCCTCGGCATCGCTCAGGCCCAGGCTGGCGTAGTGCTGCTTGAGCGCGCGCGGGAGAGGCGGCAGGGTCGCGCGGATGTCGTCGAGCGTAGCAGCTTCCACGTGCAGCGGCGGAATGTCCGGCTCCGGGAAGTAGCGGTAGTCGTCGGCGTTCTCCTTGTCGCGCAGCATGCGCGTCTTCTCTTCGTCGTCCATCCACCCGACGGTGATGTTGCCCTTCAGGGGCCCGCCCGCCTCTTCCCACAGAGCGCGCAGGCGCTTCTCCTCGTACCGCAGTGCCTTCTCCAGCGACTTGAACGAGTTCAGGTTCTTGATCTCGCTGCGCGGATTCAGCGTGCTCGTTCCTTTCTCGCGGAGCGAGATGGACGCGTCGAAGCGCATCATGCCCTTGAACATGTCGGCCTCGGTGCTGTCGACCGCCACGATGATCCGCCGCAGCTCCTGCGCGAACGCCACGGCCTCGTCGGCCGAGCGCAGGTCCGGTTCCGTCACGATCTCCATCAGCGGCGTGCCCGCGCGGTTGTAGTCGCACAGCGTCTTGTTGCCCTCGTGGCTCAGCTTGCCCGCGTCGTTCTCCATGTGTAAGCGCGTGATGCCGCAGGTCTTCTCCGTTCCGTCCAGATCGTACGATACCTTCCCGTTCTGCGAGAGCGGGAAATCGTACTGTGAGATTTGGAAACCCGATGGCAGATCCGGGTAGAAGTAGTGTTTGCGGTCGAAGTGGCTGTGCTCGTTGACGACGCAGCCGAGCGCGAGCGAGGCTTTGATGGCCTTGAAGACGGCTTCCTTGTTCGCCACGGGCAGCGTCCCCGGGTGACCCATGCACACCGGGCATACGGTGGTGTTCGGCTCCTTGCCGAAGGCATCGTTGTCGCACCCGCAGAACATTTTGGTCTTCGTGTTCATCTGGGCGTGCACCTCCAGGCCGATGATTACTTCGAGTTCTGGCATAGCTTCATGGCGAGAGTAACCGGTCGTCTCGTTGGAAGGCAACTGCGAATTCGCCAGAGAAACAGTAAAATTGTTGAAGATAGAGGGCAATCAACTCTCTTCATATTGCAGTCGCTGCAATCAGACAGCTGTTTGATATTTTAGCTTCAGTAAGCCACTGTTTAATATTTGACAACTTATTAACTAGATGTTTAAAGGTATTTATATATACTGCGCTTACTTCCTTCCTTTTCTCCACATGGCATCTCGACCACCAGAAGAATCAGGACGCAATCCGGAAGAAGATTTGGAGTCTTTAATCGACGCTACGGAGAAGCTTGGCGAAGGATCGCCAGATTTGAAAGTAATGTTGATTCTGGGACTAGACCAGATGTGAGTTGGTTTTCCGTGTGAGCAGGGCAGAAAGAACAGA
>CAZTYD010000013.1:1427-11416 GCA_964618035.1 uncultured Candidatus Peribacteria bacterium | reverse complement strand
GTAACAAGGTATCCGTAGGAGAACCTGCGGATGGAACATTTCCTTACCAGGGAATACTCCTTGGAGACATGCTCTGGCAGATGCAAGAGCCATCATGTCCTTCTATTGACCGAGATGCATCGCCACTTCTCTCTCCCTTCACGTTATGGGGACGGAGAAGTGGACTCGGATTCACCGGCCGGAGCTCGCAAGAGCGAAGGTCGGATACACTCTCTCTGCTACACAATGCTGTGAATCGCATGGTTCATGAATGACAGCAAGAAAAAGGCCGAAAGGCCTTTTTTGCGTGAGGAACATTCGACGTAGAAACAGGAGGATGTTCCTGATCCTCACATTTCCCTTACGGTGCCGTAAGCTCTTCCTGCATCTCCGCGAATGAACGCGTCTCGGAGCCGCCGCGGAAGACCTGGTCGAGAAGACCGCGGACGTAGAGCTCGATCGCATGTCCGTAGCGCTGCGTCCATGCCTCACGGTGCGAGAGAAGCTCCGTGCGAATACGATCATGCTGGTAGTCAGGATTGAGCATGGCCAGTTGCTGAGCTCTCGGCATCTGTGGAAATTGGTCCGCAACGATCTGAACCTCGTACTGCCAACCCACATCCCGCTGATCCAGTCTCATGTGCATGAGATGCACTGTAAAAATCCGAAGTCACTCTGTCGAAGAAACGACGGATGGACTGCCGAAGAACGTGATGTATTAGCTGAAAATCGTACGGCCCCCGCCCCAACCGGCGCAGAGGAGGGAAGAAGTAATTACTGTCCCTCACGCTGACGAGGCTCCCTTCCGTGACGTATGTCATCCAAGTATGCCAGCTCCTGTGGATTAGGCCTTTTGTACGTAAAGGACTCCCCCTCTGTATCGAAGAGAACTGGATGATCGGCAAGCGCGCCCGGTTGTTCGCCACTGCTTGGGCGATGGAATGCGGCAACTCTTTCTGCAGCGGTAGGCTCTCCATCGATAGCGGGTGGCTCTGTAGAGCAGGCCGCCAATGCATCCTTCAAAGCGCCTTGTATCTCTACCGTATTCTTCGCATGCATGATTGCATGCACCGCTCCATTAATCGGTACGCCAACTTTCTGTAATCCCTCGGCTACTTTCAGCGCATGGTCCCGGAGTTGTTCGGGTGTAAATGGAGTTCTCTCTGCGCGATTTTTTTCCAGCCGAGCAGCAACTATATTGAGATTGGATGCCATAGTGTGAGTGAGCGAAAAGGACCATCACTTAAACAAAAAGTACATTTCTCGTAAAGAAGGCAATGCAGCAGAAGTGTACTGTGTTCCTTTTTTTCTCTCCATGAAGAGATATTCCGCATCATGCTAAAGTGCCACGGCCATCCATCGCTTTGGCGATAACATCCATTCAATCCAAAAAAGCCCATTCCCCTCCATCGCAATGTCTCTTACTAATCCTTAACAATTCCTCCAGGGCGCCCCTATGAACTGTTGCCTGGCCAGCAATACGCTTTCCGTTATCTTCGCCGACAGGCTGTCGGACAGAAGAGACTCCATTTCCTTCCACAGCCCCTGCTTGGCCATCGCTCCTATCTGAGCTCTCGAGAAATTCAGCAGGTATATCCACACCCTCTTCTTGCCCTTCTACGCCGGAGCCAGGTGCAAACATACCAATGTCGGGGAAAATCAGAATGGAGTCTCCATCCTAGTCGTATTGCAAACAAGAGCAACTGGGCAATTTGGCGTCCATCCTAGGATTAATCGATATACCACTACTGAAAAGCCCCTCCGCGGAGAGGGGCAATGCAAAGCCAAGATCACGCCCTCAGTCCGTGGCGGCAACTTCGTCCGGGTGCATCCCATTCAGCAGCCGGTTTATGAGGTCCAGAGTCTTCGTCCCCAGTTGTTCCGGAGCACGCGGGAGATGAGACGCGCGTGGGTACCGATACTCATGTTCGAAAGCGCCGTATCCTGTTTCGCATCCGCCGTACATAGGAGAGTGGAGAAGAATGTAGAAGCACGGCGCATGATAGGGGAAGATCCGCCCTCGCAACGGACGGCAGGAGTGGAAGCGAGGATGTCGATATTTTTTGGCTACGGTACGGCAAAAGAGTGAGCGCAAAGAACCCCGCTCCGTCGCTGTGTCCCGCTGGGGGAAGACATTCTTTTCGAGCCGCGGGGAGGGCGGGAGTGTCGCCGCACTTCTAGCGACCGTTCTTTTTGCCTTGCGACTGCGGATAATACCGGGAACGTTGTTTCGCTTCTCTTCCCGGTTTCCCGCGTGCCATCTTCTTCTGTATCAACAGTCTCAATCAGTACTTACCAGATTCCCACCATCTACGTATGTCAGCACTCGACGCCGTCGCACCGCACCGCGAGACAGCCATACAGACACTCTACGACGATCCCCATGCCATCCAATCCGTCATTGTTTCATCGGAGCGAGCGGAGCAGCTTCCCGTTCATGCCGATCAGCTGCACACTCGCGCGTTCCTCCTCACTCGCGAGGTGCGCGATGCGGTCGAGATGCTCTTGCCGCAATTGGAGAACGCCCATGGTATTCTGCGAAAACTTGCTCGGGTGGATCAGCGCAGGCAGGAGCTGACAATCGATGAAACGTACGAAGCTGCCGCAGTGATCGACGCTCTCATGAAGCGCTTGCGCGTCGGATTCGTCCGCGTGGATGCACAGGTGACGCACGACGAGTGGCTGGAGGCCGAAGGCGACGTGCCTCTGCCTGAGACCGAGCGGGTATCGGGTGCCATTGAGATGTCGTTGAAGGAGATCGTCGCTATGGCAAAGGTTCAGCTCGATGCGAATCGGAATGGTCATCCCATGCCACGCATTGAGGATCCAACATTCCATGCCGATGTCGAGAGCGCAGAGATCGCCTCGCGCGTGGGGGCTGCGGTGGTCGTGAGCGGTGCGCCCAACGCGACGGTGCACGATCTGGCGGGGGCGGAGGGATTGAATACCATTGGAAAGCTGAAAGAGATGCCAAGGGGTTTCACGCTGTACGCGAAGGGCTCGAAGCGCGACGACATCGCCACGGCTACGAACGGCACGGTACTGGAGGAGAACCTACGCACGCTCGAACTCGATCCGCAGAAGTTCGAAGTCGTCACGCTGCGTCTCAGCAGAAAGGCCGTGACGCTGGTGACGCCGCGCGGCACGCAGATGCTGGCGGGCGTGCAGGATCTCTTCCAGGAAGTCGGCATCGCCCTGGAACCGGGTGAGGCATCCGGCACGCGCGACATTCTCTACTTGGGCATACCCGACGAAGCGTTCGAGGGCGTGGAGGGCCGCGTGCAGATGACGGGTGAGGAACGAATGGTCGACGGCCGCTACAAACGCTTCCGCCACATTCGCGACGACGGCAGGTTGCTGTACGCGGTGGGCGGTGGCGAGGCGGAGTACCACGACGGTACGCAGCTCAAGCGCGTGATTCTCGACTACTTCGGGCCATTCAAGAAGGGTCCTTGGGAAGCGCATGCAACGCGGCAAGTGGCGGACGCCGCACAGCTCATGGCAGATGCCGGCATGCCTGTCGTGCAGCCCCCCTACGCGAACTACCGCTTTGAGCCGCGCACAAAGAAGACGCTTGATGAAGCCTATGAGCAGATGGTCATTCCCTTCCATGGCACCACAGCGGTCTGGGGGAAGCAGGGCTCGCCCGATGACGTCGCAGCTGCCATCGAGGCCGGAGACACGGAGCGACATATGCTCTTCGAGGGGCAATCCGGCATGGGGAAAAGCGAGATGCAGTGCTACATCGACAACATGCTCGCACTCGCGCGCAAGGCGGAAGTCCTCGTGACCGACGAGGCATTACGTGAACGATTGGCGGCCGTGGACGGCTATCAGCTGCACTCATCGGGAGATGACATGGGCCAGCTCGAAACTCGCCTGAACGAAGTAACGGGAATACGAGAGCTCGTCAGTGAAACGCACGAAAATGGCCGCTTCACGCGGCTCGACAACTTGCCCGACCGACCGGGCATCGAAGACCGTGCACGCAAGACCCTTGAAGTGAGCCGTTTCACGCTGGAGCCGAACGATACGCCCAATGCGCGTGTCTTGGAGAGCGATGAGATGCTTGAGCGCCTGCACCGGGTTCCCGTACGCATCGATACCGTCGTCGCAGCGAAGAATATCGATCTCGACCTGGAGGGTCTCGCACCCGGTCGTGTCATTCAGAAGGTGGATGCAGCCACGTACACGCGCGTCTACGGCGGCTACCGCAACAAGACGAACGGCACGAAGAACGGCGAGGGCACGGTGCACAGCCCCACCATGGGCCATGAATTCTTCGGGAAAGATCTGGTGGCCGGTACCGAGCAGTGCGAAAACCTCGTGGTTGCACGAACATTCATGACCGAGATGGCGATGAGGAACGGCCAGCAGTTAGATTTCTACGTCATCAACAGCGGCATCAAGCCCGCATGGGCGGACGCGTACGATTACGAGGGGAATGCAAGAGATCCCAAGAAGAAGAATTTGAACGAGAAGATGCGCTTCGCCAACGCGGCCGACGCGTGGGCGCAGGTGGAAGGTCTCATGCCCGAGCCCTTGCGTCAGTCGCTCCTGGCCCTCGCCGAGGCGCTGGGCATGAGCCTCGGCGAGCTGGTATATGCGACGGATGGCATGGAGGAAGATCAATTGCTGAGCTTCCTGCGAGCGCGATTGGAGAAATGAGGGGGATAAGGTGGATATGGAAAAAGAGGGCGGTGAGCCCTCTCTATGAAAGGCGCCTTCAGCGACTAAGGCATTCTCGGTGCTGATCGAATTGTATTCAGCCAATGTCGAGCGCGTTCAATTATTGCACTATGCACGTTGGGATTGAGCTGTCCCATCAATGCCTCTACATGCCGCTGCTCGCCAAGATCCGCAACAGTGATGCTGTTGGGGTGATCGATTATATCGAGAATTGCTTTCATAATTCTTCCCATTGGCGTATCGGCGATGGGGAGATCCGTACCAGGATACGTCACTCCATTGATGGCTGGAGCAGCCATCTGCTCAAACATGGTTCTTCCCGGGGATGCATTCGTAGCGAGAACTTGTGCAATTGCCGCTCGTGGCTTCTCTGCCTGATCAGTCATTTGCTCTGGGGTAACTACCAGTGGGTCCGGAGAAACAGCCTGTACTTCTGTGGTATCCAGTTCAAGTACGTCAACGGGTGCCATGCGGCGTTGGAGGAAAGAATAAGAGTGCCAACTACGACGGACACTACCCCGCCATATTTTCCAAAGAAATCACGAAGGTGGACCGAAGGCGGCATATGTGGATCTTTCCGCAGGAGGATCTGCAAAACATCATCCAGATAAACGAAGCTCCTGCCCTTCATCGCTTCATCTTTTCTTCGATTACAACGGTAATTGCCTCCCGTGCCCCCTCATCCCCAACCCCTTCGGCGATATCTTCCAGAAACCCCCTGATGAACATGTGCCTTGCCTCCTGCCGCGGGATGCCGCGCGCGCCGAAGTAGAACAGGTCTTCCTCGGTGATCCTGGCCACCGTTGCGCTGTGCGAGGCCTTCACGTCGTTGGTCTTGATCTCGAGGCCGGGGACGGCGTCGACCTTCGCGGAGCTGTCGAGCATCAGCACTTCCTGCGTGAGGTACGTATCGGTGCCGCCGCCGTGCAAACCAATGTCGATGAGTCCGTCGCAGCGCACGTGTGCCGTCTGCTCCGCGATGCCCTTCATGGTGATCTCTCCGCCGCCGTTCCGCGCATCGAACACATTGCGCGCCGAGAGCGTGTACCGCTCGCTGCCCTTCGCGTAGAACATCCACTCGAGTGAGCTCGTCGCGTCGTCTCCCGCCAGTTGCGACCGGTACGCCTGCGTCACCTTCGCGCCGCCGAGCGTGGCGTTGCGAACCATGCACCGAGCTCCGCGGCCCAACCGCGCGCGCTGCTGCAGCCAGAGCTCCGCGCGGCTGTCCGTCGCCTGCAGCGACGTGAACGCCACCTGCGCGCCGTCGCCGGCCACAATCTCCACCGCGTGCGACCAGAGTGTGCGGCGATCCGGCGTTGCAGAATCACTGCGTAAATCCTCGAAGAAAGACACCGTCGCATCGTGGCCCACGATGATCAGGAGGTGCGTGGCCGCCCACGACGAGCGGCATGTGAGCGTCAGATGGATCGGCGCGTCGAGCACCGTGCCCGGCGGCACGTACAGGAAGTACCCGCGTGAGAGCAGCGCGTAGTGACGCGCGGCGAGCGGATCGCCGTCGTGCGTAAGGAGTGATCCGTAGTGTCGCTCGAAAATCGCTCGCGTCGATTCATCGATCATCCCTGTCTTCATCGCGCCGAATTGATCCATGGTGAAGCGCCCCTCGCCCATGCCGCCGCTGCCGTGCGAGAACTCGGCTGACACATCGGCAGCGATGTCACTCGGAGTCGCCGTGCCTGCCGACAGCAAAACATCCGCCGCCGCCATCCGCCGCTCCCGCAGGAAGGGCGTTTCGTTGAGGGAGGCCGAGAGGATCTCGATGGATCGCCGATCGGGCTGCATGGCTGAAGTATGGCTGAGGATCGAGCAAAAAGCACCTGCTCCCGCATGTCATCACTCATAGACATTCGTGTAACACGCCACGCACTCGCCTCTCGCACAATCCACGGGAGCATCATTTTTTGCTATACTGATGCCAACAAACATCTATTTCCGATCACGGCGCAGTCCGCAGACGCAGCCGGATCTTCCGTCCCCTTCCGTTCTATGGAACACACATCCACACCGTCCGTCGGTTTGTCCGCGCTCGAGGCCGAGCTCGCCGCCCTGTGCGGCAAACTCAAGAACACCTTCATGGCCAACGGCCGCCAGTACCACGTGCGCGACAGCCGCGTGATGACCAAGCTGCGCAAGGGCACGGTGGACGTGTCGCCGCAGGGCGTGCGCATTCACAACGCGCGCATCTCCGAGCGGGGCCTGCTGTCGGCCAGCTACGCGGAGCTGCAGACGCTCGCCGAGGAAGGATCCGACCTCGCCAAGGCCGTGCTGCTGGAAGTGCACGACGCCTTCGAAGGCATCCGCCAGCGCGTGGCGAGCATCGATCTCTCGACGCAGTTGGCGCGGGAATCGGCAATAGCGTAGGGAGAAGGCAGAGGTCAGAAGCCAGAAGGCAGTCAGTGACACATACCCACAGAAACAATAGAAAACAGAAGTCTCATCCTGACTTCTGTTTTCTGATCTCTGACCTCTCATCAAACCTTTCAATTTATCCAAAAATCTGTTATAATTTCCTGTTATTTCCTCACACAAACACCCATGGGACCGTTTTCCATTCTATTCGGATCCGGCGAGGCGGCGGAGGGGACGGAGGAGGATTAATCTACTTATCAGAGAAATCGCCCATCGTATCAGTCACCCTGTCAGTGCAACCGATAATGGGATCTCCCCCCGCATTGCTTAGCAGACGCTCCATTCTCTCTTTTTCTGACGAGTCTGCGCGATCATATTGGTACGGTGCTAAATGCGCGTTAGGTGGTTCTTGTGTAGGAACTTCTGCTTCATTTGATGATTTCGCTATTTGCTCCGGTTTTTCCATAGGATTGAAGAGGAATATATGCTTATTTTGACATGATGATTAAAAATTGCAAACACTGCCTAGTGTGACTGGTCCTTGAAGAAAGGAGGAAGCTGCCACACTACTTCGCGGTCCGCGGGGCCGTATCTATTGAACCAACCGCGCCCGAGGACGGGCGCTACTACAAAAAATATAGTGATGTAGCAGCAGCCGTCCCCGGCTGCGGTGAGTCATCCTTCGTCTCCGCTCAGGATGACAGGGTTCGCTTGGATGACAGGTTTTAGCCGACACTTCCTTCCATTTCCAATTCGATTAATCGGTTCATTTCCACTGCGTACTCGAGCGGCAGCTGCCGGACGATGGGTTCGATGAACCCGTTCACGATCATCGCGCGGGCTTCGTCGAGGGGGATGCCGCGGCTCATGAGGTAGAACAGGTCTTCCTCGCTGAGCTTCCCCACCGTCGCCTCGTGCGCGATGGTCACGTCGTTGTTGCGGATCTGGATGTCGGGGATGGTGTCGGTGCGGCTCACGTCGTCGAGCAGTAGCGCGTCGCACTCCACGTTGGCGATGCAGTCGTGCGCGTGCGGGGCCACTTTCAGCTGCCCGCGGTACACCGCCACGCCGCCGCCTTTTGAGATGGATTTGCTGATGACCTTCGAGCTCGTGTGCGGCGCCAGGTGCAGCACCTTCGCGCCCGTGTCCTGCCACTGGCCCGCGTTGGCGAACGCGATGGCCATGTGGTCGCACCGCGCGCCCTCGCCCACCAGCACGGAGCACGGGTACAGCATGGTGACGCCGCTGCCCATGTTGCCGCCGATCCACTCCATGGTGCCGTCGTGCTCCACGATGGCGCGTTTGGTGTTGAGGTTGTAGGTATCGCGGCTCCAGTTCTCCACGCTCGAATACCGCGCCTTGGCGCCCTGCTGCACGAAGATCTCCACCAGCCCCGCGTGCAGCGCGTGGCTGCCGTACTTCGGCGCCGAGCAGCCCTCGATGTAGTGCGCGTCGGCGCCCTCTTCGACGACGATGAGCGTGTGCTCGAACTGGCCCATATTCTTCGCGTTCATGCGGAAGTACGCCTGCAATGGATCGCGCACCTTCACGCCCTTCGGCACGTAGAGGAACGTCCCGCCGCTCCACACCGCGCCGTGCAGCGCGGCGAACTTGTGGTCGGTATTCGGCACGCACTTCATGAAGTACTGGCGCACCAGCTCCGGGTGCAGCTGCAGCGCGTCGTCCATGTCCAGGAAGATCACGCCGAGCTCCTCCCACTCTTTCTTCAGGGTGTGGTACACCATCTCGCTCTCGTACTGCGCGCCCACGCCGGCGAGCATGCGGTGCTCGGCCTGCGGGATCCCCAGCCGCTCGTACACGCGGCGGATCTCCTCCGGCACTTCCTGCCAATCGTTCGTCTCCACGGCGCCCGTGCGGGCGTAGTAGATGATGCTGTCGAGATCCAGCCCGCTCAGATCCGCGCCCCACGCAGGCAGCGGCTTCTCGAAGAAGATCTCCAGCGACTGCAACCGGTGCTCGAGCATCCACGCCGGCTCGTTCTTGTCGGCGCTGATCTGCCGCACCAGTTCCTCGCTGAGCCCACGCTGCGCCGTGTCGGCGTACGGCGAGGGGTTGGCGGTGTCGAAGATGTCGCGACTTAATTCCGAGAAAATGCCTCCTGCTTCCAAAGCTCCCTTCTCTACGTTCTCGCCGGCCGTAGCCCCGCGGGGCGAAGGCTGGTCGCGGTTCAGATGCCCGAAGAGTGCTTCTGGATCGGCCGTAGGTGTCGGGGCATCGGGCATTGGATGGGCATCGTAGCATTGTTCAGGGCGCATCGAGACTATTCGCGATGCATTCTCTTCCGATTCATTCTGACTCGTGTGAAGAATCGCACGTCGATGTTTCCTGAGTGCTCAAGCAGGAGGGAAGCCGCAATCGCCGATATGCGCGTCCTACGGCATCTTGTTGCCTATTGATCGTGCAGTCGGATCTCCAAAGGATGATCCATACCACCACGACCCCCACTGCCATTTCTCCTTCTTGTGCACTAGGCCAAAGCGCAGCGGCGCTTCTTCGATGGCCACCCTTGCCAGCACCGCATCGTCGGGCGGCACTTCCTGAACCTCATCCTCCTGGAGCCAGCCGCGGAAGAGCTGCTGATCCGCCATCAGCAGCCCCGCTACCACCTGGGCATCGCGCACGCTGGCGGTTTTGAAGGTGTCGAGGAATGCGCGCAGCCCTTCCTTCCCCGGCCGCACCAGCAGGAGCACGCGGTCGGGCAGGACGCAGAAGGCCTGGAGCGAGGCGTCGCAGACGTAGCGCGCCATGCGCAGGTTGTCGATGAGTATGGGCGGCACGCCGCGGTGCGTGCACCACGAGACGCCGCCTTTCGTGCGGATGACGGCCGAGAAGAGGGGTTGCGCGTGCATACGAACACGCTAAAATCCGCCGCCCGTGCAAGGAAGAGCATCCGATGCACGTCATCAGCCTCGTTGCCGGATCGTCTCATATCC
>CAZTYD010000013.1:0-1417 GCA_964618035.1 uncultured Candidatus Peribacteria bacterium | reverse complement strand
AGAACCATGTCTCTTCTCTCCCGCCTGTCGCTCTACTTCCGGGCCCTCGTGAACCCCGGTACGCCGCGATCGGTGAAGATTCTCTCGCTCATCGCGCTCCTCTACGGCGTGTCGCCCATCGATTTCGTGCCCGATTTCATCCCGTTCCTCGGGCAGATCGACGACATCGTCCTCATCGCCTTCCTCATCATCGCTGCGTATCAGCGCATCCCGCGTGGCGTGAAGGAGGAGGAAACGGTGGGGATGAAGCAGCCGGTTATCGATGTGTGAGTTGATCAGCCTGCCTGTTGCTCGTCGATAATTCCCAGATCCGGACGCAGACGATGCATCAGGTATCGCAGGGCCATTGGATCTACGCCGAGGAGGCGATCCATCCTTGCTTGAACGACTGAGAATCTTTCGCTGAAATCTGCGGAGGCGGATTCGTTGTCGGCCTGTCCCTCTCCGCAGTACCGATAGAGTGCTCGTGCCATCAGTAATCTATTGGCGTAAGAGTGATCCATAACGCACGTTTCTATTGTATCCGCCCGGCATTCGGTCCAGTCTCGCTCCAAAGCATGATTGTATTGCGCATCATCGATGTGAATCAATCGTAACATACGCGCACTGTACCGATACCGATTCATCATTCAATGTCTTTACCTCTGCTTGATACCATGTCCCTTGCAGATGCGAAAAAAGAAGGATTGACTGAGGGCAGTAAACATATGTTCCGTCTTCCGCGTTCTTTCTACGACCGCGACGCCGAGACGGTCGCGAAGGAACTTCTGGGCAAGAACCTGGTTCATCGCATCGATGGCCGCACGTACATCGGGCGGATCGTGGAGACGGAAGCCTACCTCGGCCCGCACGATCTGGCCGCGCATTCGGCCAGAGGCCGCACCAAGCGCACGGAGGTGATGTTCGGCCCGCCGGGACACGCGTACGTGTACCTCATCTACGGCATGCACTGGTGCATGAACGTGGTGACGCAGGCGGAGGGAACGGCGTCGGCCGTGCTCATCCGCGCCGTGGAGCCTGTGGCGGGCATTGCCGGTAAGACGAGTGGGCCGGGACTCCTCTGCCGCGCCATGCGCATCACCGGCGCGCTGAATGGTCACGATCTTCTGAGCGACGATCTGTTTGTTGCGGAGGGCGACGGTTCGCCCGTCACCATCGTGAAGCGGCCGCGCATCGGGGTGGAGTACGCGGGGAAGTGGGCGAAGCGGCTGCTGCGGTTCTACGTGCGGGGCAGCCCGTACGTCTCGCGGCCATGATCGGCACTCCGCTACTCACACCTCCGGCGAGGCGTTCTCCTTCACTCCGTACCGCGCGTACCCTTCACGTTCCAGCCGATACGCCAGATCCGCGCCGCCGCTCTCCACGATCTTGCCATTCACCATCACATAGGCACGGTGCGCAAGCTTGAGGGCATGGA
>CAZTYD010000012.1:4770-11744 GCA_964618035.1 uncultured Candidatus Peribacteria bacterium | reverse complement strand
GCGAAGGAGAATGGCCGACGACTCTAACGTTCCGGCAGCGAGTTTGCAACAGAGCCGCCCTTTCTTCAAGGGCCTATGGACAAGTCTCTCCAAGACTCAAATCTCACACCTCATTGCAATAAATCCGGCCACCGCAAGCTCGGCAGTGTCTCGATCTTCTCCTGTACCATCGCCTCGATGAGGCGCTTGGCCAGCTGCACGTTCGTGATGAGCGGGATGCCTTGGTCCGTCGCGATGCGGCGGATGTAGTAGCCGTCGGTCTGCTCCATGGAGCTCAGGTGCGTGGGGATGTTGATGACGAGATCGATGCGCTTCTGCTCGAGGTACTCGCGGATGTTGGGGCTGCGCGGCTCCGAAACCTTGTGCAGCAGTGCCGAGGGGATGCCGCGATTCGTGAGGAACTCGTGCGTGCGCTCGGTGGCGAAGAACGAGTAGCCGAGCTCCTGCAGCGTCTGGATGGCCGGGAGCATGTCCATCTTGTCTTCCAAGTTTCCGACGGTGATGAGCACGTTCTTCTTTGGCACTTTGAATCCCACGGCGAGCATCGAGATCATGAGCGCCTGTTCCGCGTTCTCGCCGAAGCTCGCGACCTCGCCGGTGCTGGCCATTTCGACGCCCAGGCGCGGATCCGCGCCCTTCAGCCGGCTGAAGCTGAACTGCGCGGCCTTCACGCCCACGTGGTCGAGATCGACCGTCTGGTACTTCTTGTCGGTGGGGGCCTTCCGCAGCAGCGCCTGCGTGGCGAGCGCGGCGAAGTTGATGCCCGTCACCTTGCTGGCGAAGGGGAAGCTGCGGCTGGCGCGGAGGTTACACTCGATCACCTTGAGGCGGTTGTTCTTGGCGAGGAACTGAATGTTGAACGGTCCCGAAATCTCCAGGCCGTCGCAGATGCTCTTCGCGATGTTCTTCAACTGCCGCAACGTGGCGAGGTTCACGCGCTGCGGCGGGAGGACGATGGTCGCGTCGCCGGAGTGCACGCCCGCGTTCTCGATGTGCTCCGAGACGGCGTAGAGGAGCAGCTTGCCGTCCTGCGCCACGCCGTCGAATTCGATTTCCTTCGCGCCGAGCTCGAACTTCGAGATCACCACCGGCGCCTCCTTGCTCACGAGCGCGGCTTGCTGGATGAACCCTTCGAGGTCGTCGTCGGAGTGCACCACGGCCATGGCCGCGCCGGAGAGCACGTAGCTCGGGCGCACGATGACGGGGTAGCCGACCGAAGAGGCGAACGACGTGGCCGAGGCGATGTCGGCGAATTCCTTCCACTCGGGCTGGTCGACCTTGATGTCGTCGAGCAGCGTGCTGAATTTGTGCCTGCTCTCGGCCCGGTCGATGCTCGCGGCGGACGTGCCGAGGATGGGAATGTCGTGCGCGGCCAGCTTCTTCGCCAGCGAGTTGGGAATCTGTCCGCCCATCGATACCACGACGCCCGCCGGCTGTACCAAGTCGATGATGTCGCGCACGCGCTCCTCCGGCAGCTGCTCGAAAAACAGCGTGTCGCACTCGTCGTAGTCGGTGCTCACCGTTTCCGGGTTCGAGTTGATCATGACCACCGAGTAGCCCTGCCGCTGCAGCTCGTGCGTCGCCTGCACGCAGCACCAGTCGAATTCGACGGAGGAGCCGATGGAGTACGGGCCGCCGCCGAGCACGATAACCGAGCGTGCAGCGTGCAGCGTCGAGCGGTCAGTTTCTTCGGTGTGTTCTTTTCTGCTCGCTGCTCGCTGTCCGCTCGTCGCTCCATCAAAGCCAACATCATGCTCTTCCCCATGGTACGTCAGGTACAAGTAGTTCGTGTGCGCGGGGAACTCTCCGCCCAATGTATCCACCTGCTTGACCACCGGGAGGATGTGCCACTTCTTGCGCAGGTCGCGGATGTCCTCCGCCTTCTGCTCGCGCAGCGCGCCGATGGCGGTATCCGAGAAGCCGGCGCGCTTGGCGGCGCGGAGCATGTCGCGCTCGAGCGGCGACATCTTGCCCGAGAAGAGTTCCCTGGCGATGACGCCGCAGGCGTGGATGCGCTGCAGGAACCAGCGGTCGATGCCGGTGGCGACGTTCACCTCGTCCACCGACCATTCCCCGAGCAGCGCCTGCGCGACGGCGAACATGCGGCGCGGGGTGGGGCGCTTCACTTCCTTGTTGAGATTGTCGAACTGGATGGGCACGGGGTACAGGCCGTCGGCGCCGATGTTCAGCATGCGGATCGCCTTCTGCAGCGCTTCCTCGAACGTGCGACCGAGCGCCATCACCTCGCCGACGGATTTCATCTCGCTCGTCACCTGGTCGGAGACGAAGCGGAACTTCTGCAGATCCCACCGCGGCATCTTCACGGCCACGTAGTCGAGCGACGGCTCGAAATCGGCGCTCGTCACCTGCGTGATGGCGTTCTTCAATTTCGGCAGCGTGTAGCCGAGCGCGAGCTTGGCGGCCACGAACGCGAGCGGGTAGCCCGTCGCCTTCGACGCGAGCGCCGAGCTGCGGCTGAGGCGCGCGTTCACTTCGATCACGCGGTACTTGCGCGATTGCGGATGCAGCGCGTACTGGATGTTGCACTCGCCGACGATGCCGAGGTGGCGGATCACCTTGAGGGCGATGTTGCGGAGCATCTGGTACTCCTGGTTGTCGAGCGTCTGGCTCGGCGCCACCACGATGGATTCGCCGGTGTGGATGCCGAGCGGATCCACGTTCTCCATGTTGCACACCGTGATGCAGTTGTCGGCGGCGTCGCGCACCACCTCGTACTCGATCTCCTTCCAGCCCGTCAGATCTTCCTCGACGAGCGCCTGCGGCGATTCGACGAAGGCGACTTTCAGAAGTTCCTTCAACTCCTCCTCGTTCTGCGCCCGACCGCTGCCCTTGCCGCCCAGCGCGAACGCCGCGCGGGTGATGACGGGGTAGCCGATGTTCTTGGCCGCCTCGAGCGCCTCGCTCATCGACTCGTACGCCTGCGAGTGCGGCATGTCGACGCCGATGCTCCGGAGTTCCTGGTTGAAGAGCGCGCGGTCCTCCGTCTTGCGGATGGATTCCACCGGCGTGCCGAGCACGCGGATGCCGTACTTCTCCAGAATGCCGGCGTCGTTCAGCTGCACGCCGCAGTTAAGCGCCGTCTGGCCGCCGAAGCTGAGCGCGATGGCGTCGGGCTTCTCTTTCTTGATCACGTCCTCCACGAACTGCGGCGTCACGGGCACGAAGTACACGCAGTCGGCCAAGCCCCAGCTGGTCTGGTTCGTGGCGATGTTCGGGTTGATGACCACCACGCGCTTGCCTTCTTCTTTGAACGCTTTGATGGCCTGGCTTCCCGAGTAGTCGAACTCGCCGGCCTCGCCGATCTTCAGTGCGCCGGATCCGAGCAGCAGGATCGTCTCGATTTTCGAAAAATCGTCACCCGTGGCCTGTGTGGCCTCTCGGGCGCCGTTCTCGGAAGCAGCGGTCATGTCCGCGAGAGAGTAGGGGAGTTTACTTTTGGGGGCAAGCGAGAAGGCGAGAATCGCCGACGATCGAAGGAATCCGCCATTGCCGCCGGAAACTCGGCCGGCGGCTTACGCGCGGAGGCCGTGCCACCAATCCTGCAGCTGGTCGGCGGCATCGCCGTACTTCTTCTTCAGGTACCCGATCGTCTGATCGTAGTTGCCTTTGAACTGATCCATCTCGTCGTCGGTCAGGTCGCCCCACAGCTCGCGGGCTTTTCCCGTGAACATCTGCCAGCGGCCTTCATCGCGGCTGGCGTCGGCGTTTTGATGGGCGGTGTGGGTCATGGTGAGGAGGGAAAAGAAATGGAAGATGCGGTCGTAGCAGAGTGAGCTGAGGCTACGAAGCGGCAGCCGCTCGACGAACGAGGCTCAGATGAGCCTCGTCCATCCTTAGGGCTCAACGGCTTACCGGCCGCCGCTGTGGCTATGCTCGCCGCCCTTCTCGCCTGCCTTGCGGGCCGCCTCGGAACCCTCGGTGAATTCGTCTTGCTCATTGCGTCCCTGAGAGGTTCCCTGATTCTCTTCTTCCATGGAAGTGTGGGGAAAGAAGTACAAATGAAATCAGAAGATTTCGTTCTGTCTGACGCAGGCGTAATTTGGCCCTTACAATTTCGCCGGGAAACCTCAGATGGCGTGTTCCGGTACGCGAGGCAAAAAAAAGCCCGGCTTGCGCCGGGCTTGCAGACGGGGAGTCGCTCAGGCGGAGCGAAGATTGCTGCCATGCCCCGCGGACTGTTCGCCGGCGCCCCAGAAGCCGAGGACCGCGATGGCAATACCGGTGATCGCCAGCGTCCACATGAACGCCGAGGCCGAGAGGCCCAAGAAAGGAATCGCGATCACCCACAACCCCAAGATGCCGTTGATCCACTGTTGCCACATACGAGAGGGGGGAAAGAAGTATGAACCATAGTGCGTGACGTGCCAGTGTCTCCGGACTTACAAAATGCGCTGGATCGCCCGCGGCAGTCGCACCGGCCTTCCGGCGCGGACGTTCTCCTGCTAGTGTCGCGGCATGAAGTTTCTCCTCTCCCTCGCCGTCGGCTGTCTCTCGCTGCTTCCCGTCGCGCGCGCCGCCGATTCGTTCGCCGCTGCGCAGAAGAGCGCCCGGCAATTGGCGCCGCTGATCCAGCAAGATCTCGACGACATGAACCGCGAGGATCAGGACGCCGTCGAAGCGCAGGGCGACGATCTGTTCCCGGTGGCGGAGGATGCCGCGTCGTCGAAGCCGTCGGCGCAGAACAACAACGCCTTCCTCTCGGTGCTCGTCGGCGCCGAGACGGTGGACTTCACCGACGTGCCGAAGACGAGCTGGTTCGCGCCGTACGTGCGCGACGCGGCGGAGAAGGGGATCGTGAGCGGGTACAGGGACGCGTCGGGCAATTCCCTGGGCCTGTACGGTCCGGACCGAAACGTGTCGGTGGAGGAGGTGGCGAAGATGGCGGTGAAAGCCGGGCTGATCATCGAATCGACGTGCGGGGACACGGTGCGGAATCCCCTGGCAGCGACGTCGTGGTCGCGCGCGTACATCGCCTGCGGCGAGCAGGCGGGCTGGTCGGTGTACAACGACGATAACCTCGACATCCGCCGTCCCGCCACGCGCGGCGAGGTGGTGGCCACCCTGCTCGATGCCTTCAAGGTTCCGTACAACGATCGCATCGTCGCCGGTTCGGTCTTCAAGGACGTGAAGGACAACGTTCGCTTCGCGCCGGCCATCGAGAAGGCCATCGCCGACGGCATCGTCTCCGGCTACGCGAACGCCGACGGCTCGCGCACGGGGTACTTTGGACCGAACAATCCCGTCAACCGCGCGGAGATGGCGAAGATCGTGGTGATGGCGGTGCAGACGTACGGGGGACGGTGAGGGCCTCATCCCCGGCTCTTCTCCGCCCGGCCAAGCCGTTCGCGCAGGGGCGGATGGGGTCCCTCATGCATTCGACCTCTCCTGCGCCAGATGCTCCTCCAAGTGCTTCTCGCTCGGATGCGTGCCGATCATCTCGAGGGCGATCGTGCCGGCGAGGATGAGCCCGCCGCCCATGGCGTGGTACCAGAAGAGCGGCTCCGAGAGGTACCAGTGCGCGAAGAGCGCGGCGCCGACGATCTCGAGCGAGACGAACAGCGACACGGTCGAGATGGGCAGGCGGTCGATGGCTTGGTAGAACGTGAAGACATTCACGAACTGCGCGATGAAGCAGAAGCCGAGGAGGGCGGGAATGAGGAAGGGCGGAAACGCCATGATCTCGTGCGCGAAGGTGCTCGGGAGGAAGGGCGAGAGGAGGAAGAAAGCGGCGATGCCTGTGAGCGAACGCCAGAGAATGACGAGTTCGGGACCCAGGCCGTGCAGATGCGTGCGGAAGATGAGGCTGCCCATGGCGAAGACCAGGCTGGAGAGGAGGATCAGCCCGTCGCCTGCGCGCAGCGACAATCCCGTCGACGCCCCGCGCGTGACGATGAGCACGATGCCCGCCGTGATGATCATGCCGCCGACGACGTGGGCGCGCGTCCACTGTTCCTTCAGGAACATGAAGGCGAGCAGCAGCATGAAGACCATCTCCATTTTCCCGAAGAGCGCGGAATTCACCGCCGTGCTGTACTCGAGGCCGGTGAACCACAGGTACGGCGCGATGACGCCACTGAGGAGGCCGACGAGCAGGAGGGCCGGCCACGTCCTGCGCGGCACCTTCGCCAGCCGCGCCAGGCTCGGGAAGATGCCGAATGTGAGCAGCACGATGAGTGCGATGATCATCTGGCTCAAGACCAGGAGCGAGAGCGGCGAGAGCGCCGACGAGATGTTCTTGGCGAATCCGTTGTACGTCGAGCTCGCGGCGATGGTAATGAAGAGCGAGCCCCATCCGACCGCCTGTTCCGACAGCATGGTCGAACGGCGCCAGGGCGCAGCGGGGAGGCGGATGGAAGGGATGTGCATGTGTATTGGTATTATACCATAGTATTAGTATAGTCGAAACATGGAGGCTACGAATGAGTGTGAGCCGTGAACAGGCCGCAAGACCACTGCCACTTGGCACCAAGCAAATGGACGCGTACGGTAGAGGCATGCGTCATTTCTTCCGTGAATTCCGGGCATTCGCCGCGCGCGGCAACGTCATCGACATGGCCGTCGGCGTCGTCATCGGGGCGGCGTTCGGCAAGATCGTCTCCTCGTTCGTCGACGACATCCTCATGCCGCCGCTGGGGCTCATCGCGGGGAAAGTCGATTTCTCGAACCTGTACGTCAATCTCTCCGGCAAGGAATACGACACGCTCGCGCAGGCCAAGGCCGCCGGCGCCGCCACCCTCAATTACGGGCTCTTTATCAACCAGGTCATCAACTTCCTCATCGTCGCCTTCGCCATCTTCCTCATGCTGCGGCAGATCAACAAGCTCAAGAGCGCGCCGAAGGAGGAATCGCCCTCCACCAAATCGTGTCCGTTCTGCGTCTCGACCATTCCGCTCCAGGCGACGCGCTGCCCGAACTGCACGTCACAGTTGGAAACAGCGAAGTGAATCAGTCCA
>CAZTYD010000012.1:2581-4670 GCA_964618035.1 uncultured Candidatus Peribacteria bacterium | reverse complement strand
GGTATCAGTGCAGAAAGCTGTACGCGTACACGCACGCCGTCGTCACCGCCATCGCCGCTCCCGCGATCCACACGTACGAGAGGGGATTGTCCGCCGTCAGGGGCTGCCAGTGCTGTGCTGCGTGCAGGCGCATGGATGAGGAGTGAATGAAGTGCTCCTTCGATACCCAAGTCACTGGTCCGCTTTATTCCTCCCTCCCGTTCCCGGGAAGAGAAGAACGAAATGGATGTCGAAGGTGCCGAAGGAGCACATCAGATGACGACGGTATTTGTTGTCTTCTTACACGAAGAACTTGCGGATTTCCGACTCCATGGCGCGAGAGACGGATCGCAGGGTTGGCCTGTGGGGTGATGCGAAGACGCCAGTGTCGATTGCGGCGATCACCCTGCCTACGGCGAAGACGGGTTGTCCGACGACACGCCGGCGCGTGACGGCGTTGAATCGCGGCAGGCGCATCGCTACCGTAGCGGCATGGCGAAGAACCAACGCACGGAACGGGACTCGATGGGCGACGTGGCGATTCCCCACGGGCGCCTCTACGGCGCCGCCACCGCGCGGGCCGTCGAGAACTTCCCCGTCAGCACGCTGCGATTGCCGACCGAGTTCATCCGCGCGCTCGCATCGGTCAAACGCGCGGCCGCGCGGACGAACGGAGAGCTTGGTCTGATCGATGCCGCGGTGTCCGATGCCATTGCAGCCGCCTGCACGCAGGTCGCGGAAGGCAAGCACGATGCCGAGTTCGTCGTCGACGTGTTCCAGACCGGCTCCGGCACCAGTACGAACATGAACATGAACGAGGTGATCGCGAACGTCGCGAACGTGTCGCTCGGCGGTTCGCTGGGCGCCAGGAGCCCGGTGCACCCCAACGATCACGTGAACGCCGGACAATCGAGCAACGATGTCTTTCCGACGGCCATGCACGTCGCGGCGGCGCGCGGCATCACGCACGCGCTGCTGCCGGCGCTCGGCGGCTTGCACGATGCGCTCGCTCGCCGGGCGGAGGAGTTTGCGGGAATCCGCAAGAGCGGCCGCACGCATCTGCAGGATGCGACGCCGCTCACGCTGGGGCAGGAGTTCTCCGGATACGCCGCGCAGGCGAAGAAATCCATCGAGCGCGCGACGCGGGCGCGCGACGTTCTTTTGGAGCTGCCGCTGGGCGGCACGGCCGTGGGGACGGGGCTGAACGCGCATCCGACATACGCCGTCCGCGCGATCCGACTGTTGAGCGAGGAAGACGGCCTGCCGTACCGCGAGGCCGAGAATCACTTCGAGGCGCAGGCGGCCCGTGACGCGTGCGTCGAGGCGAGCGGCTTGCTGCGTACGGTGGCGGTGTCGCTCGGCAAGATCGCGGAGGACATCCGCTGGATGTCGTCGGATGCGATGCGGGAGCTCGTGCTCCCCCCGCTCCAGCCGGGCAGCAGCATCATGCCGGGCAAGGTGAATCCCGTCGTCTGCGAATCGCTGCTCCAGGTGTGCGCGCAGGTACTGGGCAACGACGCGACGGTTGTGGCCGCGGGGCGCGGCGGCAACTTCGAGCTCAATACGATGATGCCGGTGATGGCGCACGCGCTGTTGCAGTCGATCTCGCTGCTCGCCAACGCATGTCGCATGTTCGAGGCGAAGTGCGTGCAAACACTCGCGCCGAACGAGGAGCTCCTCCGCGATCGTCTCGCCCGAAACCCCATGCTGGCCACGTCGCTCGCGCCGCTCGTCGGGTACGATCGCGCCGCCGCCATCGCCAAGAAGAGCAGGGAGGAGAGGCTGTCCGTGCGAGACGCTGCCATCGCCTGCGGCGTGGATGCGGCGGACGTGGATCGTGCGCTCGACGCGCACCGAGAGAGGTAGAAGGTTGCATGTCGCCGCTGGATTCCTTCCGTGCGGAGAGATACGATGTCGGCCAATGACGCTCCCGAAACGCGGCTCCCACTGCCGGGCTGTGCGACGGCGACGAACGGGGTTCACCCTGATCGAACTCCTGCTGGTCGTCGGGATTATCGCGCTCCTCGCCGGCATCGTGGTGTACGCGGTGAACCCCACCAAGCAAGTGACCGCCGCTCGCGATGCCGACCGGCTCAGCCAGGTGAAGCAG
>CAZTYD010000012.1:0-2571 GCA_964618035.1 uncultured Candidatus Peribacteria bacterium | reverse complement strand
TTCAGAGCGCCGTCGATCAGTACTTCATCGATCGCGGCATCCTCCCTTCGGAATCATTCCTCCCTTCCTCGTCCGAGATCGCCATCGCCATCTGCCGCCGCGCGTTCACGGGCACGGATGCGACGTGCGTCAACCTGGAATCGTCGCTCGTGCCGACGTACCTTCCCGCCCTGCCGCACGACGTGACGGAGCCGTGTCCCAACTACTCGGGATACCGCATCTACAAGGAAGGATCGAAACCGCGCGTGATGTCGTACTTCCTCGGCCGCGCCGACGTCGTCCTGGCGCTCGATTGCGGGCTCATGGGCTACTGGAAGTTCGACCAGACGGGCGGCACGACTGCGCTCGATGCGTCGAATAACGGCAACACTGGGATCTTCAGCGTCGCGGCGCCCACGTCGTCAAGCACGGTGCCGCCGGGCATGAAGTTCTCGGATCCGCGCAGCCTCAGCTTCAACGGGTCCAGCACGTACGTCGAGGTTGCCAACGCGCTGACCTTGAATCCCACCGCCGCGATCACGGTGGCGGCGTGGATCAAGACGTCGAAGGCAAGCCTCAATTACGTCGTCACGAAGGGGGACGACAGCTTCAAGCTCGCGGTCGGCGTGGGTTCTCCCGGGCGTCTTTCCTTCTCGCTGGCGGGAGTGACGGGGTGGGTGAACGGCGTGAGCGTCGTCAGCGACGACCAGTGGCATCACGTGGCGGCGACGTGGGACAACGTGACCGGCGTCGCGAAGCTCTACGTCGACGGACTCGCCGAGACGACTGCGACCGTCGGCGGCACGGCCATCAACGCCGGCGCGTCCGCCGTGCAGATCGGCAGCTACAACTATGGCAGCAATTTCCTGGGGCTGATGGATGACGTGCGCATCTACAATCGCGCCCTCACGCCGGCAGAGGTGGCGGAACTGCGGAACGGGCAGAACTGATGGTAGTGCGATGCGCCAGGAGAACCGGTTCTCCGGCCCTCCTGCACCTTGCGCCGTGCATCAGTATGCCGCTGCGCTCGAGGAGAAATCGGCGGTACCGCCGGTAGCCGTCAGGGCTTCATCGTACGACGAATACGAATCGTCGGCCGTGCCGTACGCATCGGACGAGTAGTATCCCTCGTCGGAGCTCACCGACGTCCCGGTGCCCGTGGTGCCGGCGTTCGAGCACGCTCCGAGCAGCAGCGTGGAGAGGAACAGGAGCCCGGCGAGAGCCGATGATGTGGATCGTGGGGTAGTCATACGGTGTGGGAGACGAATCGACAACACGTTTCTTGCAACGTGCGCTCGTCGTGAGTTCACGTGGCTGGGCGGTTCGGCCTTCGCATGCATGGAACCGCCAAGTCGCCCTCCAAAAGTTGTGATGCCCGAAAAAGCTGTCCTGATAATTATTAGGGCTTGTGTCCGTTTTCCGATTCAAGCGTTGGAAGCGCGCCGACAGCGCACAAAAATATCCCATGCGTCAAAATAAGTTTCTCGCAATAAAGACTCTGTAAGTCTTGTCACTCTTTTCGTCCCTGCCTAGCCTCGAATCGCTCTCTACTTCTTTCCCCCGCTTGTGCATGCGGAAAAAATCTTTCGTGCGCGAAAAGAGTGCGCGCAGAATTCACACCAACGTACAGTCGGCGTTTCGCCGCTTCTTCGCCCGCTCGCCCCGCCGCATCGCCGGCGCCGTCATCAGTCTCGTCGCGGTGCTGGTCGTGACGCTCGGACCGAGCGTGACCGCCGGAGACCAGAGCCCAAACCTCGAGAGCTGGTGGCCGATTGAGGGCGCGAAGGCGACCGGCCTGCAGCCGTTCAAGGCGCTGATGAAGGACCGGGCGGTCGACACGTACGAGATGTACTGGCAGGTCGACGGCGGCCAGCGGAACCCGATGCAGAACAACGATCAGGATTACCCGCATAAAGAGGCGCAGGTCGATCTGACCAACTGGAACTGGAACGATGCCGGCCAGTACAGAATCACCTTCGTAGCCGTGGACCAGCAGGGCCAGACGATCGGCGAACGGACGGTGACGATCCAGAAGGACGGCGTGACGGGGCCCGTCGGCGACAGCGGCATATCATCCTCGTCCTCTGATCCGTCATCCAATTCATCGTCTTCCAACGCGGATGACCTTCAGCTGATGACGGATGGCAGCGTCAGCAGTCTCTCGAGTCCATCGAGCGCGTCATCGGTGCAGGATGCCGGGCTGCCGCCGGCTAGCTCTCTGCCCTCCGCATCTTCCTTGTTCTCTTCGTCTTCCGTTTCCTCGCAACCGTCGGCCCCGCCGACGCTCTCGGTGGAGGTGTGGTGGCCGATTCAGAACGCTACGGTGCAAGGCACGCAGCCGTTCAAAGCGGTGATTCCCAACTGGGACATGAAGGGTTACGACATCAGCTGGAGCGTGGACGGCGGCCAGCTGAATCCGATGAGCGACAGCTTCAGCGATGCTCCCCACAAGGAAGCGCGGGTCGATGTGTCCGGCTGGAAGTGGCGCGGGAGCGGCCCGTACACGCTCACCTTCCGCGCGACGGACGGGCGCAAGCGCATTCTCGCCACCAAGACGGTGACGATTTTCAACGGCGCTCCCGATGCCCCCTC
>CAZTYD010000011.1:0-11847 GCA_964618035.1 uncultured Candidatus Peribacteria bacterium | reverse complement strand
GAACATCGGGTATCTGGCGGTCGACATCACCATCGACCAAGACCAGGGACCGGTGCTGCTGGAGGTGAACGCGCGCGCCGGCCTCTCGGTGCAGCTGGCGAACCTGGCGCCGCTGCGCGCGCGGCTCGAACGGGTGGAGGGCCTCGCGGTGGGTTCGTCGGAGAAGGGCGTGCGCATCGCGCAGGATCTGTTCGGACAGAAAGTGCACAAGCCCGCGGCGACGACCGACAGCCGGCCGCGGCTGGGCGTGCAGGAGCAGATCCTCGTCCACGGCGACGGCGGGAGCGTGGAGGTGACGGCCGCCATCGTGCCGGGCATGTACGAGCGCAGCCAGTTCGCGCCGGATCTCCTCGAGGAGCTGATGGAACGGCACGCGGTCGATTCGGATCCCGACACCGGCCTGTACCGCGTCAAGTTCACGCTCGGCGGCCGCAAGATCCAGACGGTCGTGCAGGCGGCGGTGATACCCGTCGAGGGCGTGCGCGCGGTCATCGGCCGGCGCGATCTGCGCGATTTCCTCATCGATCCGTCCAAGCGGCCGGTCGAGCCCTCCGCCGCGCCGGCGCGCATGGTGTCGGATCTGCGGTCGGTGGACCGCATCCTCAGCCAACTCGACCGCGACTTGCTCCTGCTGCGGCACTTGAAGCCGCTCAACCTGCGCGAGGAGCGGCAGCGCATCACCGAGGATCCGCTGTACAGCCCGCTGTTCACCTACGCGCCGCTCGCATTCGACCCCGCCGACGTCGAGAAGCGGCTGTGGGCACTCGCCATCGACGAATCGCCGCTGGGTTTGCTGCTTAAAAAGAAGCGGCTGGAACTCGTGATGCGGCTGGAGCTGCTCAAGAGCCGCGGCGACGCCGCGCGGTTCACCGAGGCGTCGAAGGTATTGTTCGGCGTGCCGACGCCGCACCTGCTCTCGCTGGCCGAGGCGTCGCTGCAGTCGCGCCTCGCGTGCGACCTGCCGTTGCCCGGCCGCGCATGGCTCACCGCCGAGCAGGCGGCGCCGCTCTTCGAGGAGCATTTCCTGCGCTACGGCCTGCACGAGTGGCGCATCGCCATCCGCGACTCGCTCATCGCCGACTGCACGGTGGGGTGGAAGCACCTCTACATCCGCCGCGACGCGCGCTTCACGCGGGAGCACGTGGCGTCGCTGGTCGCGCACGAGATCGAGACGCACGTGCTCACGCTCGAGAACGGCTTGCAGCAGCCGTACGATCTCTTCCGGCGCGGGTTCGCCAACTACCTGGATACGCAGGAGGGCTTGGCGGTGGTGAACCAGAACCGCGTGCTCTCGCCGTTCCAGGACAAGCGGTACGGCCCAGCGCGCAGCGTGCTGGCGGTGGAGTACAGCCTGCATCATCCGTTCGTCGAGACGCGCTACTACCTGGAGCAAGTGCTCGGCTACACGACCGACAAGGCCGTGACCAAGGCCATCGAACTCAAGCGCGGGCTCGGCGACACGCGCGAGCCGGGGAGCTTCACCAAGGGGCTCGTGTACTTCCGCGGCCAGCAGGCCGTCGAGGATTTCATCAGCCGCGGCGGCGACCTGCGGCGGCTGTACATCGGCAAGGTGGCGCTGGAGGATCTGGAGCTGGCGGAGAAGGTGCAGGGGTTGAAGGCGCCGTTACTGGTGCCGACGTTTCTGCGGAAGTGAGAGGGCTTCGATACGGCCGCGCAGCGGCTGCGGCCTGCTCAGCCTGACACGCCTGGAGTAGGCGTGATATCACACAGCGTTTGTACACAGCGGGGCGCATCCTGCTGCGTCAGACCGAGTAGCCCCGCCGGTCGATCACGGGAAAACAAGCGGCAGACGAGATCACTCTGCGCTCGCACCGCGGGGCGTATCGAGGCCTACCCTTCCCAGTTCTGGCAATGCGAGAAGCCATACCTGTCCCGTGCCCATCGGCAGAGCCTGCCCCTTTTCGTCGGTGAAGGAGAAGCCTTGCTCCACGCTCGGTTTCGCCCACTTTCCGCGCACGACTTTGCCCTGGTGGAAGAAGAGCAGCTTGCCGCCTTTCAGGAGATTCAATGTCAGCCGGCCCTTCTCGCCGATGGAGACGATGGGCGTTTCGATGATGACGATGGTCGACTGTTGCTAGCCGGTGACATCGTGGCCGTTTGAGCGGACGTACGTCTGCGTGGAAGGTTGATACACATAGGTCTCGTTCGAACGCTCGGCGTGGAAATCCACGCTGATCGCGGTCGCGGCGGAGCCGGTGAGGGCGCGGTCCGGTGCGGTGAAGGCGGGCCAGGGGACGCTGCGGAGCGAGTGCGCCGCGAGGAGATCATTCACTCTGTCTTTGTCGGTGAAGTAGTTATGCGGCTCCGGAATCTCGCGGTCGCGGTAGAAGTGGCTGGCATCCTGCAGGCCGTTCACGAAGAGAGGAATTTCGGTTTTTTGGGCAAAGGCCTGCGCGTCGGGGCTCCAGCCCGCGAAGAGAATGGCTGAGCTGTACGGCAAGAGCGCCTGCGCGAAGTACAGGCGCAGCGAGCGCACGGGGCCGATGACATCCGGAAGATCCGTGCGGTCGAAGAGCGCGATGAGCCGCGTGATGCCGCCTTCCACCACGAACTCGCCGACCAGTGCCGCTTTCTCGATGCCTTGGATGTGCGGTCGGGCGGCGGCGGAGTTCTCGATCATCACGGCGACCATCTGCCGGCTCTGCGGCTGGGGAGCGTCGGCAGTCGGCTTCGCCGTCTTCGGCGGCGCTCTCCTGCGCGCCGTGCGGCGCGTGAGGCTGGCCAAGTAGTGCACGGCTGATGCGCGTTCGTCGATATCGCCGTCGTCGTGCAAAGCGAGGGAATCCGTGACGAGCAGCGCCTGCGTCACGCCGATGCCGCCGATGAGGAACGAGAAGAGAGCGACGAGAAAAACAGTACGGCGATGGACGTGCATGGCGCGATCATGCCTGTTTGCGATCCATTGTGACATTGCGAAATTACTGCATGCATGTCCAGACACGCTTGCACCCACATGCGCAACTGAGCGGCGTACTACTGTCTTAGTCTTCTTTCTTCTCGCCCTCTGCCGGAGCACCCTCGGCCGCCGCGCCTTCTGCGGTCGCGGCCTCACCTTCCACCGGCGTCGGTGCAACCTCCTCTTCCTTCCGCGGCTCCTGCGCCGTCGCGATCACGCTCTCGGGATCGTCGACGATGGTCACGTCCTTCGGCACGGCGATGTCGGCGATGGTGAGCGCATCGCCGAAGTTCGCGATCTTTTCCAGATTCACCGTCAACTGGTGCGGCAGGTTGGCCGGCAGACAGCGCACGGTCACTTCATCTTGCGTCACCACCAGGATGGCGGACAGCGTCTTCACCGCCGGCGATTCGCCCTCGAAGTGGATCGGCACGAGCGTCTCGATCTCCTCCTTCATGTTCACCGCGTAGAAATCGGCGTGCAGCTCCAGGCCCGATACCGGGTGGAAGCTGATGTCCTTGAAGAGCACGGGGATCTTCTTCCCGCTTACGTCGAGCTCCACCAGCGTGCTCTCGCCCGCCTTCTGGAAGGTCTTGTGCAGATCCTTGGCCCCGGCCTGCACCTGCAGGTTGTCGATGCCGTTGCCGTAGACGACGCACGGCACCTGCCCCTCCGCGCGGAGTTGCTTGGCGGTTTTCTGCTCATTGCGCGCCGAAACAGACAGGGGGACCATGTCCATGGGAGGCTAGACTACGGGCGGACACAGGGAAGGTCAAGGGGAGATCGGAGTCAGAAGACGGAAAACAGAGGACGGAAGCGATGTGCCGCAGCGGCCTGTTTCCTTAACTCTGACCTCTGTTTTCTCACTTCTGTCTTCTCATTTCTGCCTTCTCTCACAATCCCCACTTCCAGAAGTACTTCACCGCGCTCCGCAGGTGCTCCCGCATGGTCCAGCGGGTGAGCATGGCCAGGAGCCCGCCGTCGCTCAGGCGGTTCTTGCGGTCGGTGGCATGGACCAGCGGCAGGTACACCACGCGCTTGCCTGCCGCCCACACGCGGCGGCAGAGGTCGGTGTCTTCGAAGAAGAGGAAGTAGCGCGGATCGAACAGGCCGAGCGCTTCGAAGTCGCTCCGCCGCACGAGGAAGCACGCGCCCGCCACCCAATCGACGTCGCGGGCTTTGTTCGCATCGTGTTTCTTCTGGAGGTACGTATCCATGCGGTCGCGGAAGAAGTGCCGCAGCAGCGTGCGCTTGATGAAGATGTCGATGACGGTCGGGAATGTCCGCTGCGCGTCGCGGGTGGTGCCGTCGGGGTACACGAGCTTGGGGCCGAGGAGCCCGATGGATTCATCCGCGTTCATTGCTTCGATCATCTTCTCCGCGCCGGCCGGCTCGAGTTCGTTATCGGGATTGATGACGAGGATGTACGAGCCGGATGCGAAGCGCTCGCCTTCATTATTCCCCTTTCCATAACCGATATTTCGCCGCGTCTCCACGATGCGGACGCGTGGGTTCGTGCCAAAGTGATTGCGAATCCGCCCGATGGAATCGTCTGCCGAGTGATTGTCGATGACGATGATCTCCATCTGATCCGCGATGGTTTGGCTCAGCAGCGCGTTCACGCACCGGATGGTTTCGGCGGGCGATCGGTAGTTGAGGACGAGGGCGGAGAGGAGGGGCATGGGGGCGGCGGTAGAGACGCCCCACCAGGGCGTCCGTACAGGGATAATCCGAGAGTAGGGGAAGGCAGGGAGGGGAGGAAGGGCAGGGATGGCTCCATAGAACACCCACAAAACATCCCCCTGCAGTAGGAGGGGGCCCAAGGGAGGCCCCACAGAACAACACGCAAAAAAGAGCGGCGTGGGCCGCTCTTTCTCTCGATCAGTGTTCGCGTCACATGAACATCGCCGCCAGTGCCAGCGTGAGCGTGCTGAACAGCTTGATGAGCACGTGGAGGCTCGGGCCGGCGGTGTCCTTGAACGGATCGCCGACGGTATCGCCCGTCACCGCCGCCTGGTGGGCGGGGCTCTTCTTGCCGCCGTGGTAGCCGGTCTCGATCAGCTTCTTCGCGTTGTCCCACGCGCCGCCGGCGTTGTTGAGGAAGCAGGCGAGCAGCACGCCGGCGATGGTCGAGACCATCAGCAGGCCGGCGACGGCCTCGGCCTTGAGCGTGACGCCCACGAGCACGGGAGCGGCGACGGCGACGAGGCCGGGCAGGATCATCTCGTGGAGAGCCGACTTGGTGGCGATGTCCACCGCGGCGGCGTAGTCGGGCATTTCCGTCCCATCCATGATGCCCTTCTTCTCGCGGAACTGCCGACGCACTTCCTCCACGATGACGCCCGCCGCCTTGCCGACCGCGCGGATGGTGAGCGACGTGAAGAAGAACACGACCATGGCGCCGAAGAAGGCGCCCACGAACACCGGTACCTTGGCAAGGTTCACGGTATCGAGATGTACCGATTCCATGAACGCGGAGAAGAGCAGGAAGGCGGCGAGCGCGGCCGAGCCGACAGCGTAGCCCTTCGTGAGAGCTTTCGTCGTATTGCCCGTCGCATCAAGTTCGTCGGTCACATCGCGGAGCGTCTGGGACGCGCCGGACATCTCCACGATGCCGCCGGCGTTGTCGGTGATGGGCCCGAACATGTCCATGGCCAGGATGTACCCCACGGTCGAGAGCATGCCGATGGTGGCGACGGCAGTGCCGTAGAGACCGCCGTTGGCGATGCCCGTCTGCCCGCCGAGCCAGAACGACCCGAGCAGCGCGGCGCACACGGCGAGCACGCTGAGGCCGGTCGATTCCATGCCGATGGCCACGCCGGCGATCACGTTGGTGCCGTGGCCGGTGGTGGAGGCATCGGCAATCGAACGTACCGGGCGAAAATCCTTGCCCGTGTAGTAATCGGTCAAGTAGACGAACGCGACGGACGTGGCCACGCCGACCAGGCTGCAGAAGAAGAACCACAGCGATGCGTCAGCTCTGCCGACGGAACGTGCCGAGCCGAGGACGCGGACGGTCGCGGGGTTCAGGAGGTACTTGGTGGCGAAGAAGAGGACGATCATCATGAGGATCGTCGTGATCCAGTAGCCGCGCACCATGGCCTTCATGGGTGTCTCGCCCTGTTTCGCCTTCACGAAGTACACGCCGATGATGGTGGCGATGAGGCCGGCGGCGCCGACGACGAGCGGAAAGAGGATGCCGTTCGTCCCGAACGTGCGGAACAGTACGGCGCCGAGCACCATGGCGCCGACATTCTCGGCCGAGATGGATTCGAACAGGTCCGCGCCGCGGCCGGCGCAGTCGCCCACGTTGTCGCCCACGAGGTCGGCGACCACGGCGGGGTTGCGCGGGTCATCCTCGGGGATGCCGGCTTCGATCTTGCCCACCAAATCCGCGCCGACGTCGGCCGCCTTCGTGTAGATGCCGCCGCCGAGCTGCGCGAACAGCGCGACGAACGACGCGCCGAATCCGTAGCCGACGATCAGCTCCGGAATCGTGCTGGCCGGCTGGCCGAGGTACGTGTAGAGCAGGTACAGCGCGCTGATGCCGAGGATGGAGAGCGCCGTGATGACGAGCGCCGACACCGTCCCTCCGCGCAGCGACATGCGCAGCGCGGCGTTCAATCCTTTATCCGCCACGGCGGCCGTCTTCAAGTTCGTCTTGGTGGCCACCACCATGCTCACGATGCCCGAGAGGCCCGAGAGGAGCGCGCCCAGCAGGAACGCGCCGCCCACCTGGAAGCCTTTGGTCCATCCCGACACGGATACGAGACAATCGGCGCTAGGCCCGCAATCGGCCGCGCCACCCGTGAGGCCGTACACGACGATGATCAGCGCGCCGACAACAAGGGAGAGCAGCGCGATGGTGCGGTACTGCCGGCGGATGAACGCGCGCGCGCCGGTCGAGATGGCACTCGCCACTTTCTGCATCTCGGCCGTGCCGTTGGGCCCGCGGCCGACTTCGCTCCAGAACACGAGCGAGTAGAGCAGCCCGACGGCCGCCACCACGGGGATGAGGATTTCGAGCGAGAGGAACGACATAGCGGAATGGGGAAACGCAAAAGAGGCGAAGCCTCGGAATCGTCAGAATGGGGAGAGGGTACGGGAGAGGAGAGATTTGTCAATATGAAGCGGCGAGTGGCAAAGAGTCTCTGTGGGGAAATTGAGAATTGAGAATTGATAATGGAAAATGATGTGAGTTCTGCCGAACTTGAGCTTCTGCATAATTCTCAATTCTCCATTTTTCATTCTCAATTTCGCTATGATTCTCCCATGCCCAAGAACCAGGCAGATTCCTCCACCGATCCGCTCGCCGCGCTTCGCGAACGCGTGAAGAAGTCTCCGCTCGAGCCGGGCGTGTACCGGTGGCTGAACAAGAACGGCGACGTGCTCTACGTGGGCAAAGCGAAGAGTCTGCGCAAACGTTTGGCGCAGTACGTCGCGCCGGCGAAGGGCAACATCGGACCGTGGCGACAGTCGTTCCTGCGGCAGATTACCGACTTCGACGTGACGGTGACGAACACGGAGCTCGAGGCGCTGGTGCTCGAGACGCACCTGATCAAGCAACTGCGGCCGAAGTACAACGTGCTGATGAAGGACGACAAGAACTACGTCTACATCCGCATCAGCGTGCAGGACGCATACCCGCGCGTCGACATCGTGCGGAAGATGTGGAGCGACGGCGCGAAGTATTTCGGGCCCAAGACGACGGCCGAAGAGGCGAGGACGGTGCTGGATCTGCTGCGGAAGATCTATCCGTTCCGGACGTGCAAGATGGACATTGTACCAGCGCCCGATGCGCCCCTCGTAGAGACGCCCTACCAGGGCGTCTCGGCACCCGATTCGATCGACGGTGGTAGTGGCATTCGCCTCGAGGTTGTATGTACGCACAAAGACCGTAAGACACCCTGCCTGGATTTCCACATCGAGCAGTGCAGCGCGCCGTGCGTGGGCCGGCGCACGCCGGAGGAGTACCGGGCGGAATCCATCGACGGCGTCATCGAGTTTCTGAAAGGCGACGAGGGGCCGGTGAAGAAATTGCTGAGAGAGAAAATGGCGAAAGCCGCGGCCGACAAGAAATTCGAGATTGCCGCGCAGCTGCGGAACCACCTGCAGTACCTGGAGCGGAAGAAGGACGACGTGGAGCTGGTGTCGGATACCTCCGGCGACGACTCCGACGTGATCGGCGTGACGATGATGGCCAATCGCTCGCACGTCGTCGTGTTCCATCGCCGCGGCGGCCGCATCATCGGCGAGCACAGCTACAACCTGGTGGGAGCTGCGGAATCCGCCGAAGAGGTGGCGAGCCAGTTCCTCGCGCAGTTCTACGACGACGCCGAGATCCCGTCGACGATCATCGTGGGGGAGGAGCTGGCGGAACATGCCGTGCTGCAGGAACTGCTGACGGCGCGGCGCGGGCGGAAGGTGCAGATCGTCGTGCCGGAGCGCGGGAAGAAATCCGGACTCCTGGTATTGGCCGAGAAGAACGCTCAGCAGAAAGCCAGGCAGCAGGAGGCCAAGTGGGAGGCGGATCAGCGCAATACCGAGAACGCGCTGGAGGATCTGAAGGAGCGGCTGAACCTGCCGTCGCTGCCGGAGCGCATCGAGGGCTACGACATCTCGCACCTCGGCGGCACCGAGACGGTCGGCAGCATGGTGGTGATGCGCAAAGGCAAGACCGCCAACGATCACTACCGATCCTTCACCATCCGCACGCTCAAGCGCGGCGAGATCGACGACTACTGGGCGCTGCGCGAGGTGCTCACGCGGCGGCTCCGGTATCTTTCGGAAAATTTGGCCAAAGAGGAGGAGCAGTGGAAGGAACAGGGCGTGTCGTTCGGGCGCGTGCGCAAGGACGAAGCGGAGCGCGTCAAAGACATCGCGCTCTCGCACTGCCATGAATCCGAGGAGCAATTCGATGTGGGGGGATTCCTCGTCGCGCGGCGCGAGGAGGGCATCGTCGCGACCGTGCAGTGCCGCTGCCACACCGAGAACGCCTCGGAACTCCGCTGCACGTGGGCCGATGCCGATTTCGCGCAGACGATGCTGCCGCGGTTCATGGTGCGAAAAACGCTCAAGGGCCTGAAGAAGGGGAAGATGTACGCCGTGGTGCCGGCAATGCTCGAGATGTCGTACGGCGGGCTGGGATTCCGGTACGTGAAGAGCTGTCCGAAGCCCATCGAGGAGCGGCGGCATCAGCTGCAACGCCATTACGACGAAGAGCTGATCGTGATGATGTACGAGGCCGCTCAGAACAAGGCGGATCCGTCCTTCACGTCGGTGCCGGACCTGCTCGTCATCGACGGCGGCAAGGGGCAGCTCTCGACGGTCGTCGATGTGCTCAGAAAATTGAAGCTTCAGATTCCGGTCATCGGCCTCGCCAAGCGCGAGGAGGACGTGTTCGTGCCGGATCAGGCGGAGCCGGTGACGTTCGGCAAGGACTCACCGGCGAAATTCCTGCTGATGCGGCTGCGCGACGAGGCGCACCGCTCGGCCAACCGTCACCGCGAGGGGCGCGGACTCAAGGCCGTGAAGGCATCGGTGCTCGATGACGTGCCCGGCATCGGCGCCGAGACGAAGGCGGCCCTGCTCAAGCGGTTCAAGACCATCAGCGCCATGCGGAGCGCGAGCGATCAGGAGCTGGGGGAGTACTTGAATGAGAATCAGCTGGGCGGGTTGCGGGACAGGATTGGACGAGGCGAGGCGTAGAAATTGTCATCCTGAGCCGAGACGAAGGATGACATGGCGGTAGGTCATGGTTCGTCTCCGCTCACCATGACAATGGGTGTGTTCTCCCTTCCGCTCACCATGACAATGGTCACGTTCTTCCTTTGCAAACGTCATCACTTCATCGTACGATTTCCTCCACTTTCCCCTCCACTTGTATGAAGAAAGTCTCCCTCCTCCTCGGCACGCTCGGCGGTGCGCTGGGCGCGTACGTGCTCGGCAACAAGACCCTGCGCCAGGAGCTCGCCAAAGCGAAGGACGCCGAAGCAGGCGCGAAGATCCTCGGCAAGCACCTGCAGAAAGACAGCAAGAAGATCGTGAAGCAGGTGAAGGAGTTCGTCGAGAGCGACGACGTGCAGAAGAACCTCGAGAAGGCGAAGAAGTACACGATGCAGAAGTACGAAGAAGCGCAGAAGGGCGTGAAGGAGATGATGAAGAAATCGCCCATGAGCAAGATGACGGGGAAGAGCCCGGCGAAGAAGCCTATGGCGAAGAAGAAAGCGCCGGCGAAGAAGGCGGGTGCGACGAAGAGTCAGGAGGCGTAAGAAAGCCTGCCGCTACGAAAAGCACTTCCAGCGAGGAAGTGCTTTTCAAGTACGTGAAAGTTACGTTGTTGCTCCGAAATCCAGTTGCAATTGCCGTGAACCGTACTTTGCGACTTCCCTTTCTCTCATGCGGCGCTCCAGCAACTCTGATGGGGGAAGCTCGTGATGTTGCGCGTAGATCCGCACTGCTTCGAGCTCGTCTCGTGCAAAGTCCATGACTTTCAGGTCGCCCGGGCTGATCGTCCCTGCTTTCAGCTGATACTCCATGAGAGATTTGAATTGTCGGCCGTTTTCCTCTCCTACCACAATGATGACGGGATCACCTTTCATCTTCTTGCATTGCTTGAGCGTAGCGACCTCCCATCCTTCGTCCTGCGTGCCGAAGCCGCCTGGCATGATAAAGAATCCCGGGCTGCGCCTATGCAGGAATGCTTTCTCGGCAGTCTGACTCGGCGCTCTCCCACAGGCACCTCCCACGAGCGCCACCTTTCGGTTCATGAATTTTCCAAACGATAAATTGTACTGCAGGAACTCGTTCGAATGCTGCTCGAAAGGCAGATGGATGCGGATGCCCAAACTCTGCATCTGCTCGCGCACTAGATCCATTTGAAAGTTGATTTGATCTCTCGTGAGACTACTGTTCTCTAGATCGGATTGCAATTGATGAATGAATCTGTGACGCCCGATCATGGCTCCTTTATTTGCCGCACGCATGATTCCCAGCCCTGCACCAGAAATAATTTGCTGTGCCATGCCATCCTCTGTAGGGAAGCATTCCACGATGGTCGATGCGATCCATTCGGCCGCCTGACTATCCGGATGCTCGGGTGCGAAGCGTGCGGAGCCGAAAATGGCGACTGCGCCTCCCAGTTCTTTGATCATGCGATCAAGGGCATCGATATCTTGGTGCATGCTCAGAATGTCGCCGTGGTAGCCAGAATGTGACCAATGTTCTTCCTGCTGTGCGATCAGCATCCGAATGCGTGTCACGACATGTCGAAGTTGGTTGTGAATGGGCGAGCGCGTTGCATCTGCCTCGGTATCAAGTTGATCCAGGTGCTCGTTGCCGGCGTAGAATCCTCCAAAGCCCAAGCTTCGCAGCTTGGCGATCACCGCTTGTGCGCTCTCTTCCAGCTGGTGGTAGTCCGGATGAGAAAGAAGGCTGTTTGTCCCCATTTGCGTCACATGTGCAATGACGTTATTGGATTTTCCATTCCTGATGGATTCTTCTCTTTCTTCGGAGGTAAGGTGCGGCGGAGAAGCTTCCAAATGCAGTTCAAATGTAGAAGGTGTCGGCATGTCCCGATTCAATACGAACGCTAACGAATGTCAAAAAAATGCCCTGTGACTTTGCGAGAATCATCAGGTCGGGTCGAATGAGCCCATATTTTCCAGGTGAACAACGGCGCCCTCCCCGGGCGCCGTTCCTTGGTCCGATGCCTTACTGCTGCTTCAGCGCGTTCAGGTACTGCCCGTACGCAATCATCGCAATGGCTGCGAGCGCCAGCGCGAAGCCCGCGACGGTGAAAGCATTCTGGCCGGCAGCGAATTTCTTCCAGCTCGTGACGGCCTCGATGAGCGGCGACGCCAGCATGGAGCTGGCCACCCACAGGGCGATCATCGGTGAGACGATGCGCGTGGGCGTCGCGTTGAGGCCCA
>CAZTYD010000010.1:6710-12007 GCA_964618035.1 uncultured Candidatus Peribacteria bacterium | reverse complement strand
TGACATTGTGGAGGTCACTGGTTCAAGTCCAGTATTGCCCACCAACCTCCGCAGGAGGTTGTCCACCGTAGCCTCCCCGAAGGGGAGCGGAGGTGGACCTCTCCCGTGCGACCTCCTGGCTACGGTTGGCAAGCCATAGGAGCGAAGGCGGGCTGCTCGTTCAAAGTTCGAACTTCGTCTACAGGCGTTCATCACACTTCGCTGCGCGAAGTGTGCCCCGCGTAGCTTGAGCGGAGTGGGGCAATAACTTGCACTTGGGCTGCGCTTCGCGTGGCAGGCTATTTTTTGCACGTCGTCATGGCTGATTGGCCCGTAGCCGCCACCAGCGTTCACAGGTATCATCACCCCACACCTTCCCCCGCTCCGTTGCTCGCGACGATCATCGATCTCTTCCTCCACCTCGACACGCATCTCGCCGCCGTCATCGCGCAGTACGGCGCGCTGACGTACGCACTGCTGTTCCTGATCATCTTCGTCGAGACGGGCGTGGTCGTCATGCCGTTTCTGCCCGGAGATTCACTGCTCTTCGCCGCCGGCGCCTTCGCCGCGCGCGGCGATCTGCACATCGCCGCCCTGTTCGTGCTCCTCGCCGCGGCCGCGGTACTCGGCGATGGGCTGAACTACTTCATCGGCCGGTCGCTGGGGCCGCGCGTGTTCACAGAGAAGCGCAAGTGGCTGCGAGCCGATTATCTGGAAAAGACGAAAAAGTTCTACGAGAAGTACGGGAAAAAAGCCATCGTGCTCGCGCGGTTCATGCCCATCATCCGCACCTTCGCGCCGTTCGTCGCCGGTATCGGCGCTATGGAGTACGGCACGTTCGTGGCGTACAACGTCATCGGCGGCGTCGTGTGGGTAGGATTGTTTCTCGGCACGGGGTTCTTCTTCGGCAACATCCCGGCCGTGGAAAAAAACTTCACGTACGTCATCTTCGTCATCATTATCCTCTCGGTGCTGCCGCCGATCGTTGAATTTCTGAAGGAGTGGCGACATCGATCGAAGGCCTGAAGAGATACGAACGAAAATTGATTATTTTCACCATAGAATATAATTTTGTCTATACTTCACTCATTGATCAATCCGACTGTGAATTGTGACAAGGAGAGACCGAAATCCGAACGACGGGAGTGAGGACCCATACAAGTGGCTGAAAGGCCGATTTTTTGCTATAATAATGGGATTTGGACACACATACCTCCACCAACACCGTGCTGCTCGAATGGAGCGCCCCCGTGATGGCTCACCACGACCGCTCGCAGCGCTGGTACCTCGGCGGCTCCGTGGCCGTCCTCGTCTTCGCGGCGTACGGCATTGTCACGGGGAATTGGACCTTCACGCTCGTGATACTGCTGCTCGGCGGCACGTACTTCCTCACGCGGAACACGCCTGCTCCCGTGCGCACTATGCGCATCGCGGAGCGCGGCTTCACCTTCAACGACGTCTTCACCCAATGGGCCGATACGAAGGACTTCTGGCTGATCGTCACGCCCCAGTACACCGAGCTGCACATCATGCGCGCCAGCGGTTTCGACCGCGAGGTGATCATCCAGACCGGCCCGCTCGATCCGCAGGCCATCCGCGACACGCTCACGCCTTACATCCCGGAACGATCAAATCAAAAGGAGAAAATCGTTGACACGCTCATCCGCCTTCTTAAACTGTAAATGCTGCGGACTTGTCCCGCTGCGCGCTTCGCCTCCCACGTCTCTCCCTCCCGGGAGCGGAGAGAGGCCTGTTTTGCGAAGGATGACGATGGCACGAAGCGCATACCGCGCAGCGAAGAGGACCTGCGTCAGGACGCGGCCCGCGAGGTATCTGGACCGACACCTGAACAGGGCTCCTCGCCCGGCATGGCTGACATCATTCGCGATATTCAGAATGACATGATGCGCAGCGGGCTGGGCAGCGTACTCAAGGAAGAGGAGGCACGCGAAGCACTGACGACCGTGGCCGATGCCTTGCACGGCTCCACGGAAACGCTGGAGGCAGTGCTGCAGGACGAATCAATCATTCCCCCGGAGCGACTGATGGACTGGAGCATGCGGCTCGGCATCCGTCTGCCGGATACCGCGACTCCGCTTGAACGATCCGTAGCGGTGCAGCGTGCGCTGTTGCACTCCGAGGCACATGACGCGCACGAGGGAATTGTTCGCGACCTGCTCGACGATCCGCATGTCACCGCGGGAATCCTACAGGATCTGGAGTGGAAGATCTCTCAGTACGATGAGCTCATGCGCATCGTCCCTTCGGCGGCTAACAGCATACCGCCTGAAGGGATCGCGAGCCTTGGCTCGACGGCTATCTCGATCAACCCACCCACTGAGCGCGAGCCATTCGATGGTGTACGGCCTGAGCACTCAGCACCACTGAATCGCCTTCAATCCGACTTCCGAAAGTTCCGGACAAAGCTCGGCCAGAAGGGCGTGGGATACGAATGGCTGGAAGAGGACAGCGCAAGGCTCCCCGCAATGCCGCAGGATACCTACAGGCAGATTGATTTCTCCGACGTGCGGCAGCGCTACATCCGGTCGCTACACGAACGGAAGGAGCTCGTCGGCAAACTCCTGAAGGCACAGTTAGAATTGCGCATCCGCGAGCATCAACGAACTCTCAGCCGCTACGCGAATGAAGTGCTCTTCGCCACGAGTACGCCGGGAGTACCGAAACAAAAGGAGCGCGTGTACTGGCCGGATTTTTCGACCAATATTGCCGAGTTCACTATCGCAGTCCGTGAGAAACGACTCGATGCCCTCTCTGCTACCGTCAAAGCACTCGATCTTGGAGAACGATCATCCACGGTCATCCAACAGACGCTGAGCGAGCTGGATGAGCAGCAAAAGCTGTTCGATGCCCTAGAGTCCGTGGGTGCGGAAGATTTCACTGATCCGATCGATGCGAAGAAGAATATTCTCTTCGCCGAGGAAATAGCGGATCAGAGATTCTTCGATCAGTGGGTGCGCGACGTGGCGCCGCAGGCGCGAGAGATCCTCAATGCGCTCCCCACCTGGCCCGAGGATGCACGGCTGTTCGTCCGGGAACAGGGCTACGCGGAGATGCTGGAATCCGTCCTCGCCTTCGACGAAGTGAAGGATGCCGAGACGGCCGATGGCCGACGCACGCCGCGCGGATTTGCCGAGGCGGTTCCCGTCACCGTACGACAGCAGGAAGACATCCGCATGATCGTGGCACTGCTGCAGTACGGCGATCCGCAGCTTCTGCCCCATGCCGCCGAGCGGCTTGAGCGCTCCCAAGAACAGAGGCGCGACACGATCGATACCGCGCTTGCAGCCGAGAACCTGGAACGGCAGCGGCACGACGTGGAAGCCAGGCTGTCCGTGCAGCTCGCGCACCCGGTCGCCGATGAGCTCGACGTGAAGGCGGCCCTCCAACGCCACTATGGGCGCATCGACAACGCCGTGCGACACCTGCGCGGACGCGATGATGGAAGCGGCCGCACCACCGGCCCCGCCGCCCAGGAACTCCTGGCCGACGCCGAGGAAATTCTGAACGTCCTGGAGACCTGTGCGCTGCAACTGGAGAACGTTCGGGTCGAGGAACTGGAAGACGCCGAGTACAAGCCCATCGGCGGCAATTCCAACGGCGTGTACCGCGCGAGCAACCGCACCTGCTACATCAATGCCACCAAGCTGCGCGACCGCTACCCCGACACTGCCACGCGCGCCTACGCGCGCGAGCGCTTGCTGTCGCACGAGCGGGGCCATGCCATCCTGCACATCCTGCAGACGACGGTATGTCCGGGTCTCCTATTCGACATGCGGGCTGCGCTAGCCGAATCGACTGCGGGTGCGCACCCCCCTACCGACGAGGAGCTTGTCAGCATTGCGGAACGCAACAATTGGGGCATCGGCCGCAGGGACTATGATCGGCTGTTCCGGAGCGCACATTCTCAGACGGGCAGCGAAGACATGGCGCGCAAAGCGGCCATCCGCCCCTTCCTGGACGAGCTCGTCAACAAGTACGTCTCATGGAAAGCCAAGGGCCGCCCGAGCGTGAACCAGGAGACCTGGGAACTCTTTGGCGCGCTGGACGCGCGCACACCGCCCCAAGAGAAGAAGGAGATCCCCTACTACGAGGCATTGGAGCTCTTCGAGAACGATATGGAGCCTTCCGCCGTCGGCGACCCGCGCTTCCAAAACCACGTCGTCGATGCGGCACCCTCTGGCGTCCGCGACGTATCAGACCAAGTGAACCGCCGCACTCATCGCACTGACGACGAAGCTGAGGACGCCTCCTCGCCGGACGCTTTCCCCTCCGGAGAGCCGGCTGCCATCGACCAGGATGCATCGAACCTGGAAGACGCGGAGCGCAGCGTATCCAACCCCATAAAGAAGATCGACGAGACGCATCGCAACGTCATCGCCATCAAGAGCTTCGCCAAGGCCTACCCCGAGTACCAGGCGCAGATCGATACCATCCTGGGGGAACCCAACAATTTAGAACTGCGATCGCAGCAGGTCGACGACATCTACCGCAAGGGCTACTACTTCGAGAAGAACGGCCGCAAGGTTCAGTATCCGGGAGCGGAACGAGATCCCGCCTACTTGGCGAAACTGGACAAGATTCACGCCTACAGCGAGGAGATCAAGAAGCTGATCACGAGCATCGACGAGGAAAAATCGAACCTCACGGACCTGCCGCCGCAGAACGTGATGGGCATCAAGGCGCTCTGGAACAGCATCCGCTGGCTGAGCGTGCTGGATATCATCAAGATCGCGCAGGATACGAAGGAGGACTACCTCGACATGTGGCGGCGCTTCCAGCAGCGCAAGACGAGCGACGTGGAGTACGCCCTCGCGCAGTGGATTCCGGACAGCGTGCCGTACCTCGGCATGTTCAAGCACTACTTCGACCGCCGCGCCAACCAGGCGGAGCTGGACGACGTGCAGAAGTGGCAGAACGCCTTCCAGAACAAGGACTACTACCAGCTGCGCGCCGGCCTGCAGAACACGCCGAACCAAGACCAGCTCAAGGCGATTATGAATCTCCTGGCTCAGTCCGGGCACATTAACTGGAGCGACGAGAACCTGTGGGCCTCCCTCAGCAGCTTCTCGAAGTACACCATACCCGTGGAACCGTGCAGGCGCGACAACAACCTGCGCGACGAGTACCTGCAGAAGCTCATCACCGATATCTGGAACGACAAGGATCTCTACGTCACCTGGAAGAACCAGAACGACAACGCGATGAGCGCCCAGGGCCAGAAAACCGGGTCGGTTGCCTGCTGCCGCATCGCCAGATCGTGAACCAGTGCGGCCACCAGCGCCGCGACACCAAACAAG